>JAYUYQ010000315.1:0-3483 GCA_043752435.1 Betaproteobacteria bacterium | reverse complement strand
CCCATTTCACCGCGAGGTCGCGGGTGAAATTGACCAGCGCGCCCTTGCTCGCGCCGTAGGCGATGGAGTTGTAGGCGGCGGGATTGCGCCCGACGAGGCCTGCAATCGACGCGATGTTGATGATCTTGCCGCGTTTTTGTTTGATGAATTCGCGGCCCAGCGCCTGCGCGCAAAGAAAAGGCGCGGTGATGTTGAGGTCGAACACCTGCTGCCAGCGTTCAAGCGGCGTGTCTTCGGGCGGCGCCACCCAGGCGCGGCCGGCGTTGTTGACCAGCACATCGACGCGGCCGAATTTTTTAAGCACTTCGTTTTTCATCGCTTCGACCTGATCAGGCTTGGTCACGTCGCAGCCGATCGCCAGCGCCTTGACGCCGAGTTTTTCGATCTCAGCCGCTGCGGCTTCACAGACATCGAGGCGCCGCGAACAGATCACGATGTTGGAGCCGGCTTCCGCCAGGCCTTTCGCCATCTGCAAGCCGATGCCGGTCGCGCCGCCGGTGACCACGCTGACCTGGCCTTCGAGGTTCATCAATTCCTGGACTTTTGCCATTTCGACTCCTGCAGAGGATTATCTTAAAATATGAATATAATCATATACTTACGAAGTTTCCGCACATAACTGTCAAGGACAGCCTCAATCCTTTAACAGCAGCCCGGCAATGATATTGCGCTGGATTTCCGAGGTGCCTTCGTAGATGCGCACAATGCGCGCGTCGCGGAAGGTGGTTTCGATGCCGACCTCGCGCATATAACCCATTCCGCCGTGGATCTGCACCGCGGCGTCGACCACACGGCCCAGCGCTTCAGTGGAAAACACTTTTGCGGTTGACGCTTCCATGGTGCCGCGTTCACCCCGCATCAGGGTGTCGATCGCGCGATAGGTCAGGCCGCGCGCCGCATCGCGCGCCACCGCCATGTCGGCGAGCATCCACTGCAGGCCCTGGTGTTCGGCGAGTTTTTTACCGCCCTGGCTGCGGGTTTTCATGTATTCGGCGGTCTGGTCGATCAGCTTGTCCATCATGCCGCAGCAACGTGCCGACACCGTGACGCGGCCCGCGGTCAACGTTTTCATCGCCTGCACATAACCCATGCCTTCGGCGCCGAGCAGATTGGCTGCCGGCACTTCACAATCGGTAAAGGACAAGGGCGCTGTGGTACAGCCGTGCATGCCCATTTTCAGTTCGTTCTTGCCGATGCTGAAACCGGGGGTGCCGCGTTCAACGACAAACACCGAAATGCCCTTGATGCCTTTCGACTTGTCGGTGATCGCCATCACCGTAAACACCTGCGCGAGGCCCGCGTTGGTGATATAAATCTTTTCGCCGTTCAGCACATAACGGTCGCCCTTTTTCACCGCCATGGTGCGCATCGCCGCCGGATCGGAACCCGCCTGTGGCTCCGTTAGCGCAAACGCGCCGATCCATTCCCCGCTGGCCATTTTCGGCAGGAATTTTTTCTTTTGTTCGGCATTGCCCAGTGCAGTAATGCCGGTGGTGCTGATGCCGGTGTGGTTGCCGATCAGCGTGGCGAAACCGTAGTTGGTGCGCCCCATGACTTCCTCGATCGCGCATTTGCCTGCCAAGTCGAGGCCGCTGCCGCCGTATTCCTCGGGGATGGTCAGCCCAAACAGCCCGACTTCGCGGGCGAGCTGGATCAGATCGTCAGGAACGGCATCGTTTTCCTCGATGGCACGTGAGCGCGGATCCACTTGCTCGCGCACGAAGCGCGCGACTTCATCACACAGCTGCCGCACTTCCGAAGAAACATGCAAGTTGAGTGCCATGTTCAGCCTTTCATGCGAATCAGCGCATCCGCGGCTTTTACGCCCTGCCCATTGGGCATCACAATCAGGGGATTGATGTCGAGTTCAGCGACTTGGTCTTTCAGATCAACCGCCAGCGCCGACAGCTTGACCAGCGCATCCACTAGGGCATCGACATCAGTCGCCGGTTTACCGCGCGCACCCGCGAGCACCGGATAACCTTTGATCTCTTCAACCATCTCGCGGGCGATCGCCGGTGTGATGGGTGCCAAACGGAAAGACACATCCTTCAGCACCTCGGCGAAGATACCGCCCAGCCCGAACATCACCGCCGGCCCAAACAGCGCATCGTTGGTAATGCCGACGATGGCCTCGATGCCGCCGCCGACCATTTCCTGCACCAGCACACCGTCAATGCGCGCATCAGCCTTGTAGGCCTTGGCGTTTTTCAGAATTTCATCGTACGCCGCGGCCACAGCAGCAGCGTCGACGACATTGAGCTTCACTGCCTTGGCTTCGGTCTTGTGCGAAATATCCGCGGACTGCACTTTCATCGCCACCGGAAAACCGATTTTCTGCGCGGCGGCGACTGCGGCGTCGCGGCTGGTGGACAGTTGCTCCTGAGTCACCGCGATGCCGTACTCGGCCAGAATCTGCTTCGCCGCGTATTCGGCAACATCACCAGTTTTGCCTTTCAACAGGGCCTGCGCCGCAGGACGGTTGAGCACCGGCGGCTTGTCGTTTTTCTGCACTTCATTGCGCCGCTTGGCGTCGGCATACCAGGACACCGCCGCCAGCGCGCGGCCGCAGCGTACCGGCGATTTGTAATGGGGAATCCGCGCCGCATCCAGCGCGGCATAGGCTTCAGGCGCCACGGCGTCGCGCGCGCTCCACGAAATGAATATCGGCTTGTCGGTTTTGGCGGCGACGGCAATGATCTCCGCCGCCACTTTTTGCGCAATTTCGCCCTGCAGCGAGGCATTGATCATCGCGATGCAATCGACACCGGGATCGTCGTTGATCGCCTGCAGCGTGCGGTTGATCAGGCTGAGGTCATTGAAAATCGCCGCAGTGACGTCCACCGGATTGCCCACGGAACCGTATGACGGCACAAACTCCTTCAATTTGGCCACGGTGGTCGGCGACAGCTGTGCCATCTGCATGCCGCGGGCAACGATTTCGTCAGTCATCAGGATGCCGGCGCCGCCCGAGATGGTGATGATCGCCAGCCGGTTGCCGCGCGGCAGGCGGTTGCTGCGCAAGGCGCGGCCGTAATCGACCAAGTCCTGAATATCCTCGACCTGGATGATGCCCTTCTGTTTAAAGGCAGCCTTGTACAAAGCCATCGCGCCGCCTAGGTTCGCGGTATGCGAAGCCGCAGCCTTCTGCCCCTGTTCGGTATTGCCGACTTTCCACATCAGGATCGGTTTGCCGGCGGCGAGCGCCTTGTCGCCAACGTCGAGAATGCGCCGCGCGTCTTTCACGCCTTCAATATAGGTGCCTATGATGTCGGTCTTCGGATCACGAATGAAATACTCCATGAAATCCAGTGTCGACACGCCGATCTCGTTGCCGGTAGTCACCATCTGCCGGAACGGCAGGCCGCCGTCGAGTGACGACAGGTTCATCACCGAAAAACCGAAACCACCGGACTGCGACACCATGCTCACCGTGCCGCCGTCGTAATTGGCATTGAACACCGAACCGAAACCCGCATACAC
>JAYUYQ010000314.1:0-3487 GCA_043752435.1 Betaproteobacteria bacterium | reverse complement strand
CGCGAGCGCGAATTAAACGCCGCCATTCCCACCCGGCAATGGATGACCAGTATCTGCGTTTCAAACCAGACGATCCGTGTGTTGACGTACATAGAGCGTGAGTGCGTACTGGCGCCTCATCGGTTCGCGGGTAGCGGCATAACTTGCTGTTAAGGGCTTGAACCGCCGGATTAAAAGTCCACTGGTCCCTGCAGTTTCAGGCACGCCGCGTAGTGCCCCGGCCTGATTTCACGCAGCGGCGGCACGGTTTCCCCACACTCCGCCGTGGCCCGCGGACAACGCGCCTGAAACACACAGCCTGACGGCGTGACCTGTCCGCCCGGCACTTCACCAGCGGGCACTGGCCGCACCCGCTGCGCCTCCAATGCCGGATCCGGTATCGGCACCGCGGCCAGCAATACTTGCGTGTACGGATGCAGCGGTTCCGCGTACAAGGCATCGCGGTCCGCAATCTCCATGACCTTGCCCAGGTACATCACCATCACGCGATCGGCGATATGGCGCACCACCGCGAGGTCGTGGGCGATGAACAGATAAGTAAGACCCAGTTGGTTTTGCAGGTCTTCCAGCAGGTTGATGATCTGTGCCTGGATCGACACATCCAGCGCCGACACCGGTTCGTCGCAAATGATGAAGGACGGCTCCAGCGCCAGGGCCCGCGCGATACCCACGCGCTGGCGCTGCCCGCCCGACAACTGGTGTGGATAACGTTCGGCCATGTAATCAAACAGGCCGACCTGTTGCAGCAGCTCGCGCACCCGCGCCTGCGCTGCAGCAGTATCCGGTTGCAGTTTGTAGACCAGCAGTGGCTCGGCAATACTCTGGCCGATGCTCATGCGCGGATTCAGCGAACTGTACGGGTCCTGAAATATGACCTGCACCTGGCGCCGGTAACGCTGCAGTGTGTCCCCTGCGGCCTGCGTCACTTCGATGCCGTCGAACAGGATTTGCCCTGCCGTAGCCTGTTCCAGCCGCAGCAAGGTGCGGCCGAGCGTGGTTTTGCCGCAGCCTGATTCACCGACCACACCCAGGGTTTCACCGCGAACAATGTCGAAGGACAGGTCATCGACGGCGCGCAACGGTGGCATGCCGGCGCCGGTTTCAAAATATGTTTTTAGACCGCGCACCTGCAACAGCGGTGCGATGTGATCCCGTGTCTTGGGTGTCTTGGTATTGCCCGGTGCGTTGGATGAAGCACTTGCCGCGGTCTGTTGCAGCAATTCCGCTGCACGGATGCAGGCGGACCAGCGCTGCGGTGCGACTTCCAGCAATTCCGGCAGCGCCTGCACGCAGACATCGATGCGCAGCCCGCAGCGCGGTGCGAAACGACAACCGGGCGGCGGGTCGAGCAAATCCGGCGGTGCGCCGTCTATGGTTTCCAGCCTTGCACCGCGCGGCCGGTCCAGCCGCGGTACCGAACGTAAAAGACCCGCTGTGTACGGATGCAGCGGCTGCGCGAACAATGCCGTAATTCCCGCCTGCTCGGCCATGCGCGCCGCATACATCACGTTGACGCGATCGGCATAACGCGCCACGACGCCGAGGTTGTGGGTGATGATCACCAGCGCAATACCCAGTTCTCGCGACAGCTCCTGCATCAGGCCGAGGATCTGCGCCTGGATGGTCACGTCGAGCGCGGTAGTCGGCTCGTCGGCGATGATCAACCGCGGATTGCAGGCCAGTGCGATGGCGATCATCACCCGCTGGCGCATGCCGCCGGAGAACTGGTGCGGATACTGGGTTAGCCGCCGCGCGGCATCGGCGATGCCCACGCGCTGCAGCAGTTCGATGGAACGTTCACGCGCGGCTTCCGCGTTCATACCGAGATGGATGCGCAGCGGTTCGGCCATCTGGTAGCCGATATCCAGCACCGGATTCAGCGAACTCATCGGATCCTGGAACACCATCGCCATATCGCGGCCGCGAATTTTGCGCATCTCCGCGTCGGGCAAAGCCAGCAGATCGCGGTCATCAAACAGGATGCGGCCACTGACCTGCGCTGCCGGTGCCAGCAGGCGCATGACAGCCAGTGCCGATACCGATTTGCCGCAGCCGGATTCGCCGACCAGCGCCAGCGTCTCTCCGGGACTGACCTGCCAGGACACGCCCTGCACCGCACGCACCATGCCGCGCGGTGTGGCGAACTGCACCTGCAGATTTTCAACCGCCAGCAATGTAACTGCCGGGGATGTTGCGGGCACTACCGCGGCATGAGCCATGCGCGCATCAGGCCAGCGCGGCCGCCAGAACGCGCGCAACATGCACCGCTTCGCGCGCAGCACCGTCATGGATCTGGTGCCGGCAGCTGGTGCCGTCGGCGACGATCAGCGTGTGTTCTCCGGCTTCGCGCACCTTGGGCAGCAGTGACAGCTCTGCCATGCGCATGGAGGTGTCGTAGTGTTTAGCTTCATAACCAAAACTGCCTGCCATGCCGCAGCAACTGGACTCGATCAATTCAACATCGAGGTTTGGCACCAGCGCCAGCACCTTGCGCACCGCCGGCATCACCGCAAAGGCTTTCTGGTGACAATGCCCGTGCAGCAGGGCTTTGGTTTGCGGCAGCGCTTTTAATTTAAGGCTCAAGCGCCCAGCGTCATGCTCACGGGCAATGAATTCCTCGAACAACAGCGCCTGCTGCGCCAGCGCGGAGGAATCGGCCCCAGGCAACAGCGACAGGAATTCATCGCGCAGCGAAAACAGACAGGACGGCTCCAATCCGATCACCGGCACGCCGCGCTCAATATAAGGTCGCAGCGTCGCAATCATGCGCCGTGCCTCGACGCGCGCTTCATCAACCAGGCCACCGGCAAGGAAAGTGCGGCCACAGCACAAGGGCCGCGATTCGCCATCGGGACGCGGCATGTGCACGGTGTAACCGGCGGCTTCCAGTACTTTGACGGCGGCGCGGGCGTTTTCCGGTTCGAAGTACGTATTGAAGGTGTCGACGAACAGCACGACCTCAGCGGCGATCAACTGCCTTCCCTCATCCCCGGCCCTTCTGCTCTGCTTCAAGTGTTCCCTTGCCCCGAGGGGGGAAGGGGGGAAGGGATGGGGTGAGGGAATCACTTGATTTTTCTGGACAAAAGCATCGCTGCGCCACGCCGGCAAGGAACGTTGCGCGGCAAAACCGAGCGGCCGCTTGGCCAGACGCTGCAGCACATTCATCACCGGCGCCAGACGCGCCACCCACGGTGCATATCGCGGCAGATACGCAATCAGCCGTTCCTTCAAGGTCAGTCCGTGGCGCCGGTGCCAGTGATGCAGAAACTCGACTTTCATCTTGGCCATATCAACGCCAGTCGGGCATTCGCGCTTGCAGCCCTTGCACGACACGCAGAGTTCCATCGCGTCGCGCACCGGTTCCGAAGTCAGTGCATGGGGACCCAGTTGTCCGGACAAGGCCAGACGCAGGGTATTGGCTCGGCCGCGCGTCAGATGCTGTTCTTCGCGGGTGACGCGGTACGACGGGCACATGGTGCCGGCATCG
>JAYUYQ010000313.1:0-8799 GCA_043752435.1 Betaproteobacteria bacterium | reverse complement strand
GCCCGCCGTCACCCAGCCCGGCATGCGATGGCCAACGGCGAGCACCGACAGTTTCACTTGGCGGCGCGGCGGCTGACCGTTTTGCGCACGGCGGTTTAGCGAGGTGCGGTTTTACGTGGCGCTGCTTTACGGGCCGCGCCTTTATTTGCCCCGCTTTTAACGCTAACCGAACGTTGCGGCGTACCCCAGATCTCTTCGAGGTTGTAGTACTGGCGGATCGCCGGCTGCATCACGTGGACGATTACCGCGCCGAGGTCGACCAGCACCCATTCGCCGGTCTGTGCGCCTTCGATGCTCAACACCCGCCCGCCACCTTTTTTCACTTCTTCGCAGACGTTGTTGGCCAGAGAGCGCACCTGCCGGTTGGAGTCCCCACTGACGACAATGACCTTGTCGAACAATGCGGTCCTTTTAGTCACGTTGAATACGACGATATCGCGACCCTTGATGTCTTCCAGGGCGGCGACGGCGGTTTTTGCGAGTTTTTCAGGTCCCATCAGTTTCCAGTATAGATTTCATGTTCTTGTATATATTGATAAATGTTATCCGGCAACAAATACCGGGTGTTGCGGCCGCGACGTGTTGCGTCGCGGATCATCGTTGCCGAAATATCGAGCTCGGCAATAGGCACCACCACAATACCGCCCGCCGGGGTCACGTGTACTGAAAACGGCTGGTGCATCAGGCGCGCGTTGTACTCCGCCGCCAGCGGTTGCGGCATCCGCGACTGCCAGGTATCGACCGCAAAACCGGGGCGGTAGGCCACGGCGATATGCGCGAGCTGGAACAACTGATGCCAGCGGTTCCAGGTTGCCAGGTCGAGGAACGCATCCGCGCCCAGCACCAGCACCAGCGACTGCGCCGCACCAACTTCTGCACGGATTGCCGTCAATGTATCGACAGTGTAGCCCGGTGTTGTGCTCGTCGACTCCCGCACATCTACGGTAAACAGCGCATTGCCGGCGGTGGCCAGCCGCACCATCGCCAGACGGTCGACGGCGGACGCCACCGGCGCCGCACGATGCGGCGGGGTGCCGCTTGGCAAGAACCGCAGCTCGGAGAGACGCAACTGGTCGGCGACTTCCTGCGCCAGGCGCAAATGCCCGTAATGGATGGGATCGAAGGTGCCGCCGAGAATACCGATCGGCGACATCAGCGGACGGAAAAGCGCGGCAATTGCGAAATGCGGGTGGCGTTCAGGCTGTTATCGCTCCGCGCATCATCGCGCTACAGCACCAGCCGGCGAATGTCGGACAACACGGTCGCCAGGAAAGAGCTGAACCGCGCGCCCAGCGCGCCGTCGATCACGCGATGGTCGTACGACAGTGACAGCGGCAACATCAGCCGCGGCACAAATTCCTTGCCATTCCATACCGGCTTCATCGAGGCCTTGCCGACACCGAGTATCGCCACTTCCGGTGCGTTGATGATCGGCGTAAAAAAAGTGCCGCCGAGGCCGCCAAGGCTGGAAATCGAAAAACAGCCGCCCTGCAGATCGGCCGGCGCAATCTTGCCGGTACGCATGCGCGCGCTGACTTCACCAAGTTCTTTGGCAATCTCCAGCAGGCCTTTTTTGTCGACATCGCGGATCACCGGCACTACCAGGCCATTGGGCGTATCCACTGCAACGCCAATGTGATGGTAGTTCTTCAGCACCAGACTTTCGCCGTCGGCTGACAGTGAGGCGTTGACTTCCGGAAACTGTTTCAGCGCCACCACCGAGGCCTTCATCAGAAAGCCGAGCATGGTGAACTTGATACCGCTTTTTTTCGCTTCTTCGGCCTGCGTCTTGCGGAAAGCTTCGAGTTCGGTGATGTCCGCCTCTTCGTGTTGCGTGACATGCGGAATGCTGACCCAGTTGCGGTGCAGGAAACTGCCTGAAAGTTTTTTGATGCGCGACAGCGGTTGTGTGGTTACCGGGCCGAATTTCGAGAAATCCACCGGCTGCATCGGCGGCAGATTGAAGCCCAGACCACCGCCTGCACCGGCAGCTTCGCCGCGCGGGCGTGCCAGCTCAGCCTTGACGTAGCCCTGCACGTCTTCCATGACAATGCGGTCTTTCGGGCCCGAGCCTTTGACGCGGGTCAGATCAACGCCCAGTTCACGCGCAAAACGCCGCACCGATGGACTGGCGTGGGATTTACCGAAACCGGCTTCGATCCGATCCTCCGCGCCATCAGGCGCGCTCGACGCTTCCCTCTCCCGGGGGGAGAGGGATTGAGGGAGAGGGCTGCTCACCTTTTCAGGAGCAACGGATGCCGCTTTCGCCACTGCCTGGGGTGCCGGAGCGGGCGCTGCAACCGCCTTGGCCGGAGCCGGCGCTGCCGCAGCTCCGACGGATTCCAGCGTCAACACCAATGCACCAGCCGAAACCTTGTCGCCAACCTTGAGCTTGATTTCCTTGACGATGCCGCCCGCCGGCGACGGCACATCCATCGTCGACTTGTCGGACTCGAGTGTCACCAGTGGATCTTCGGCCTTGACGGTGTCACCCGCTTTGACCAGCACTTCGATCACCGGGATGTTTTTGTAGTCGCCGATATCCGGAACTTTGACTTCGATTGCGTTTGCCATGTGCCTGCTTTTTCTGAATGCTTTGCCTGGATACCCGACCCTACATCAATAACGCTACACCGTTGTCGGGTTCGGTTTTTCGGGATTGATGCCGTATTTTTTCACTGCTTCTGCCACAGTCTTGCGCGGCAGCAGCTCCTGGTCGGCCAGCGCCTTCATCGCCGCCACCGCGACGTAGTGGCGATCAACCTCGAAAAACTGGCGCAGCTTGCGGCGGGTGTCGGAGCGTCCGAATCCGTCGGTGCCCAGCGTGATGAAATGGTGTGTGGGCAGGAAACCGCGCACCTGATCAGCGAACAGCTTCATGTAATCGGTCGCCGCCACCACCGGTCCGGCGCGGTCCTTCAGACATTGCTCGATATGGCTTTGCCGCGGCTCCTGCTCCGGATGCAGCATGTTCCAGCGCTGCACATCCAGCCCGTCTCGGCGCAGCTCGTTGAAACTGGTGACGCTCCAGATATCCGCGGCAATGCCGAAATCCTTTTCCAGCAGCTCGGCGCCGGCGATGACTTCGCGCAGGATGGTGCCGCTGCCGAGCAACTGCACCTTGAGCTGATTTTTCTTCGCCTTATTTGCCACTTTCGCTTCGCTCAGCAGGTACATGCCCTTGAGGATGTTTTTCTCGACACCTTCCGGCATTGCCGGGTGGGTGTAGTTCTCGTTCATCACAGTGATGTAATAAAACACATCTTCCTGCTCCTGATACATGCGGCGCATGCCGTCCTGGATGATCACCGCCAGCTCATAAGCGAAGGTCGGATCATAGGACACACAGTTCGGGATGGTGGAGGCGAGGATGTGGCTGTGGCCGTCTTCATGCTGCAGGCCTTCGCCATTCAGTGTGGTGCGTCCGGCGGTGCCCCCGAGCAGGAAGCCGCGCGCGCGCAGGTCGCCGGCAGCCCAGGCCAGATCGCCGATGCGCTGGAAACCGAACATAGAATAAAAAATATAGAACGGGATCATCATCTGCGCGTTGTTGGCATACGACGTCGCCGCAGCGATCCATGATGACATCGCGCCCGGCTCGTTGATGCCTTCCTGCAGGATCTGGCCGCCCTTGTCTTCCTTGTAGAACATCAGCTGGTCGGCATCCTGCGGCGTGTAGAGCTGGCCGACATGCGAGTAAATGCCGAGCTGGCGGAACATGCCTTCCATGCCGAAGGTGCGCGACTCGTCGGGCACGATGGGCACCACGCGTTTGCCGATCTTCTTGTCGCGGATGATGGTGTTCAGTATCCGCACGAACGCCATGGTTGTCGAGAACTCGCGGTCTTCGCTGCTTTTTAGTTGCGCTTCGAATGCGGACAACGCCGGCACTTCCAGCGCCTCCACGCGGCGCTTGCGCGCCGGCAGCGATCCGCCCATGGCTTCGATGCGGCCGCGCAGATACTGCATTTCCGGCGAATCCTCGGGCGGCCGGTAAAACGGCACGTCTTCCAGCTGGTCATCCGGAATCGGCAGGCCGAAACGATCGCGGAAGGCACGGATCGAAGCGGTGCCCATTTTTTTCTGCTGATGGGAGATGTTCTGCCCTTCCCCGGATTCACCCATGCCGTAGCCCTTGACGGTCTTGGCGAGAATCACCGTCGGCTGCCCGGTGTGTTTCATCGCCGCCGCGTAGGCCGCGAACATTTTGTGCGGATCATGGCCGCCACGGTTCAGGCGCCAGATGTCGTCATCCGACATGTTGGAAACCAGCTCCAAAAGTTCCGGATATTTGCCGAAAAAATGTTTGCGCACGAACGCGCCATCCTGGGATTTGAAGGTCTGGTATTCGCCGTCCACGCACTCTTCCATGCGCTTCAGCAGGATGCCGGTCTTGTCCTTCGCCAGCAGCGGATCCCAGTACGACCCCCAGACCACCTTGATCACGTTCCAGCCCGAACCGCGGAAATCGGATTCGAGTTCCTGAATGATCTTGCCGTTGCCGCGCACCGGACCATCAAGACGCTGCAGATTGCAGTTGATGACAAAAATCAGGTTGTCGAGTTTTTCGCGGCCCGCCAGTGAAATCGCGCCCAGCGATTCCGGCTCGTCCATTTCGCCGTCGCCCATGAACGCCCAGACCTTGCGGCCCTGGCTTTCGATCAGTTCACGGTCCTTCAGATAACGCATGAAACGCGCCTGATAGATGGCCATCAGCGGGCCCAGCCCCATCGACACCGTCGGGAACTGCCAGAAATCCGGCATCAGCCAGGGATGCGGATACGACGACAGTCCCTTGCCGTCGACTTCCTGACGGAAATTGCTGAGCTGATCTTCAGTGATACGGCCTTCAAGGAAAGCCCGGGCATACACGCCGGGGGCCGAGTGGCCCTGGATATACACGAGGTCGCCGAGGAATTTTTCGTTGGCAGCGCGGAAAAAATGGTTGAAACCGACGTCGTACAAGGTCGCCGCCGAGGCAAAGCTGGAGATATGGCCGCCGAGCTCGGAGGACTCCTTGTTGGCGCGGATCACCGTCGCCATCGCGTTCCAGCGCACCAGCGAACGAATCTTGTGTTCGAGTGCGAAATCGCCCGCTGAACGCTCTTCGCGATCCGGCGGAATCGTGTTCAGGTACGCGGTATTCGCGTTGTACGGAATATAAGCACCGGCGCGCCGGGCTTCATGAACCAGCTGGTCAAGCAGATAATTTGCGCGATCCGGACCTTCACGTTCCAGCACAGAGCGCAAAGCTTCCAGCCACTCGCGGGTTTCCTCGGGATCCAGATCTCGCTGGAGGTCATTCATATCCATGGACAATACCTTTTTGAGGCTATTTTTTACGCGACAATTCCGGCACTTATGGTGCCTGAATCGCTGCCACGATGGGATGAATAATTATAACGTCTGTGCTGAACCCCGAGCACAGTTGTTGTTGCTGATGCGGTGCAGCATTGGAACTCTGCTGTCTATGGCGAGCCGACCCTTCGTCTATCTACCGCTGAATTTCGCCGCGCGTTTTTCGAGGAAGGCGCGCATGCCTTCCTGCTGGTCCGTCGTCGCAAAAGCCAGCGCAAATGCAGCAGTTTCATAGGCGCAGGCATTGGCGAGATCGAGATCCTGCCCGCGTTGCACGGCCTGTTTTGCGAGGCGCACGGCCACCGGCCCCTTGGCGGCGATGGTGCGCGCAATGGCCATGCCCCGTTCACGCAGTTCCGCCGCCGGCACCACCTGGATCACCAGACCGATGGCCAGCGCTTCTTCAGCCTTGATCTGACGCGCGGTGGTCACCAGTTCCAGGGCACGCGCGCGGCCCACCAACCGCGTTAGCCGCTGCGTGCCGCCGAAACCCGGCGGAATACCAAGATTGACCTCCGGCTGGCCAAATACCGCCCGTTCACCGGCGATGATCCAGTCGCAGGCCATCGCCAGCTCGCAGCCCCCGCCGAGCGCATACCCCTGCACCAGAGCAATGACCGGTATTGGCAGCGCTTCCAGCGCGTGCATGACCTGCATGCCTTGTTCTGAAAACGCCTGCGCCTGAACAGCCGTCAGTTGCTGCATTTCGCTGATGTCAGCGCCGGCGACAAAGGCTTTGTCGCCCGCTCCCGTGACCAGCAACACCCGTGCGCCTGCAGCCGCAGCCACCTGTGACACGGCCCGGGCCAGTTCATCCAGCGTCGCCGCATTCAGTGCGTTCAGCGCCTGCGGCCTGTTGACGGTCAGCACATAGATGCCGGATTCGGGTTGCTCGAGCAACAGGTTCTGATAGGACATACGGGGATTCCGTGCGATTGGTTACTGAGACATCTTCCGATACGTTATTCGACGCGCTGCCTGACGTAGGAACCCGGCGCGTCCTCCAGTGCCGGATAACGTTTGCTGCCGGGTTTGCGCGCAGCCACCCGATCACCGGCGTGACCAGCCACCCATTTCCCCCAATCGGTCCACCACGAACCGGGATGTTGTTTTGCGGCTGCAAGCCAATCGGCGGACTTTGCCGGCAGTTTGTCGTGGGTCCAGTAGCCGTATTTGTTGGCGGCCGGCGGGTTGATGATGCCGGCGATATGGCCGGAACCACCGAGCACAAAGCGCACGGGCCCCTGCAGCAGTTGCGCGCCGGCGTAGGTCGATGGCCAGGGCGCAATATGATCTTCCGCGGTCGAGATGAAATACGCCGGCGTCTTGATGCCGGAGACGTCGATCGGCGTACCCGCCAGCGTGACACCGTTTGGTTTACACAGCAGGTTTTTCAGATACAGATTGCGCAGGTAAAAACTGTGCATCGCCGCCGGCATCCGTGTCGAATCGCCGTTCCAGTACAGCAGGTCGAAGGGGAAGGGATCCTTGCCCATCAGGTAATTGCTGACCACGAATGACCAGATCAGGTCATTGGCCCGCAGCATGTTGAAGGTGGTGGCCATCTCGGAACCTTCGAGATAGCCGCGCTGCTCCATTTTTTTCTCCAGCGCGCTGACCTGCTGTTCGTCTATAAACACTTCGAGTTCGCCCGGCCGCTCGAAATCGATCATGGTCACAAAGAAGGTCGCACTGCGCACTCGCTGCTGTTTTTTCGCATTGAGCAAGGCCAGCGTCGCCGCCAGCAGGGTGCCGCCAAGACAGTAACCGATGACATTGGTCTGCTTCTCGCCGGTGATGTTTTCAATCACGTCCAGCGCCGCCAGCGAGCCTTCGGTCAGATAGTCGTCGAAGCGCTTGTGCGCGAGCTTGCCGTCTGGATTGACCCAGGACACGACGAATACCGTGTGTCCCTGCTCCACCGCCCAGCGCACGAAGGAATTGTTTTCGCGCAGGTCGAGGATGTAATACTTGTTGATCCACGGCGGAATGATCAGCAGCGGCGTCGCGTAGACCTTGTCGGTCAGCGGCGCATACTGGATCAGTTGCATGATGTCATTCTGGAACACCACCTTGCCCTTGCTCGCGCCAATGTTCTCGCCGAGCCGGAACGCGTCGGTGTCGGTCATGCGCACACGAAGCTGACCGCCGTCGCTGCGCGTCAGGTCTTCGAGCAGGTTGTGCAGACCCTTCACCAGGTTCTGCCCGCCCGAGTTGACGGTTTCGCGCAGCGCTTCGGGGTTGGTCAGCAGAAAATTGGCGGGCGACATCGCGTCGATGTATTGACGGGTGTAGAAATCGACTTTTTTCGCGGTCTGGTCATCCAGCCCTTCGACGCCACCCATTGACTGATGCAGATGGCGGGCTGCGATCAGGTACGACTGCTTGACGTAATCGAACAGGAAATTGTTTTGCCAGTCCTCGTGGCGAAACCGGCGATCAGACTTGTCCGGTTCTGCCACCGATGCGCTGGCCTGGCCGAGCATTTTCAGCATCGACTGCTGCCACAGCGCCGTGTAGTCCTGCCACAGCTTCATCTGCATGTCGGCAATGCGCATGGGGTCCGCCAGCATGTGCTGCCAGGTTTCGTAAAACGCCTTGGCAATGCCCAGCTCGTCGTTGAACGCAGGCATGCCTTTTGCGCCGCGCGCCATGTACTGGCCCAGCAGCTCGCCGCTTTTATCGGCAATGTCGGCATACAGCCGGGCCAGCGCTGCGGCATCCAGCGAAGGAGCCTCGGCCTGCGGTTTTTGTTTCGAAATCATCGGTTATTCCTGTTTTACCGCCACCGGCAATCCAGCCGATGGTCAGGTGCGTGCATTCAATATAATTGACGTTTACGTAAAAGCAATGATATGGTATGGCTACATGTTACCTGCTGTTGCTGCGGAGCACAATGAGCAAAACCTATACGATCAGTGACCTGGCGCAGGAGTTCAGCGTCACCACCCGCACGCTGCGCCACTATGAAGACCAGGGTCTGGTCACTCCCGCGCGCGACGGCATTAACCGCATTTACAGCCATCGCGACCGCGTCCGCCTGAAGCTCGCGCTGCGCGGCAAGCGCCTCGGCTTTTCCCTCGGGGAAATCCGTGAATTGTTCGAACTCCACGACCTTGCCGGCAGCGAGCGCCGCCAGCTTGAAGAGTTCTCGGTCAAGCTGGAACGCCGCCGCGCCCAGCTCGAACAGCAGCGCGAAGACGTCGAAGTCATGCTCAACGAAATCCGTTTTTTCGCCACCCAGTGCCAGCGCCAACTGGCTGAATCCGATACCGACAAAGCCCCGGCATCGAACAGCGCAGCATAACTTCCGTTTACGTAAGCGGTATTCAAAAATCGTAATTAAAACAGATCTTTAGCTTCATTTTAAGGGATGCGGAACCTCAGGTTCCGTATCCGGCAACCCAATTTTATGCCGCAGGCAAACGGCTCATTGAGGAG
>JAYUYQ010000312.1:0-3502 GCA_043752435.1 Betaproteobacteria bacterium | reverse complement strand
CCTGATGCGGAATCAACCAATCGATGTCGGATGTTTGCAGTCCGGCCGTCGTCAATGTTTCAAGCGCGACTTCCTCCAATACTTTCACTGCAAACTTGAATACCGCCGTGCCATCCATCTGCAGCAGCGGCCGACCGCTGACTTTGCCGCCGCACACACTGCCCGGCACCGACAGGATGTCGGCATGACTGCCGTCGGCATGCAGACGCGCCGCTAGAATACCCGGCTCGGTACTGCGTTTCAGCACCACTGCGCCAGCACCGTCGCCAAACAGCACGCAAGTACCGCGGTCCTGCCAGTCGAGTATTCGCGAATAGATTTCGGCGCCGACGACCAGGATATGCTCGTATTGCCCGGAGCGCATGAACTGGTCGGCTGTGGCCAGGGCGTAGACAAAGCCGCTGCACACCGCTTGCAAGTCAAATGCCGGCATGCCTTTGACACCGAGTTTTGCCTGCAGCAGACAGGCCGTGCTCGGGAACACCATATCCGGCGTGGTCGTGGCGACAATGATCAGGTCGAGTTTGTCCGGCGTGATGCCGGCCATTTCGAGCGCGCGCTGCGAGGCTTTGAGCGCCAGATCGCTGGTGGTTTCGTTATCTGCGGCAATGTGGCGCTGGCGGATGCCGGTGCGCTGCTTTATCCATTCATCGGAGGTATCAACCAAACCTGCCAGATCGGAGTTGGTCAGGATTTTTTCCGGCAGATAACTGCCGGTGCCGATGATGCGGGTATGAATAACCGTCATGCCGTCTGAACTTTCTGCTCCAAGGCAGCCATGCGTTCGCTGATGTGCGTCAGCACGCCGGTGCGGACTTCATTGATGGCGTGGTCGATGGCAAAACCGAAGGCAAATGCATCGGCCGAGCCGTGGCTTTTAATCACGATGCCGCGCAGGCCAAGCAAGCTGGCGCCATTGTAACGGCGATGATCCACGCGTTTCTTGAACGCCTTGAGCACCGGCATCGCCGCCACGCCCAGGAGCTTTGTGAAAATGTTACGGCCGAATTCCTCGCGCAGATAAGTACCGAGCATCTGCGCCAGGCCTTCAGTGGTTTTTAATGCGACATTGCCGACAAAACCATCGCAGACTACGACATCAGTCGCGCCTTGATAGATGTCTTCGACGTTGCCGTAAAAATTGAGGTCACTGGCACGCAACAGCGCTGCAGCTTCTTTGACCACTTCGTTGCCCTTGATGTCTTCCTCGCCGATGTTCAGCAGTCCCACCGTCGGCCGCGCTTTGTGCTCGACCGAAGCCACCAGTTCTGAACCCATGATGGCGAATTGCAGCAGGTGTTCTGCAGTGCAATCGACATTGGCACCGAGATCGAGAATATGGGTGTGCCCTTTTAAAGTGGGCAGCATGGTGGCTATGGCCGGACGGTCAATGCCGGGCAAGGTCTTCAGCACAAACCGCGAAATGGCCATCAGCGCGCCGGTGTTGCCGGCGCTGACGCAGGCCTGCGCATCACCGCTTTTGACCAGATCGATGGCGACGCGCATGGAGGAATCTTTTTTACCGCGCAGCGCATTGGCCGGCGGTTCATCCATGGTCACCACTTCGGTCGCGTGATGCACCCGCAGTCGCCGGTCGCCCGCACTGATGCCGGCGCGTTGCAATTCAGCCTGGATCTGATCCTGCAGGCCAACCAGAACAAAGTTGCAGTGCGGATCGCGAAGCGACCACTTGACCGCGGCGGGCACAGTCACGCGCACGCCGTGGTCGCCGCCCATGCAATCGATGGCAACGGTCACATCCATCATGGGATCCTCCTCTTCAGGCTCCGCTTATTAATACTCGTCGGAGCCAGTCGTCCCGCAAAGGCAGATTACTCGCCTTTGGCTTTGATGATTTTTTTGCCGCGGTAGTAGCCGTTGGGGCTGATGTGATGGCGCAGATGCGTTTCGCCGGAGGTCGGTTCAACGGCGAGTGCCGGTGCGGTGAGCGCGTCGTGGGAGCGATGCATCCCCCGCTTGGACGGGGACTTTTTGTTTTGTTGGACAGCCATGGTGATCTCCTGAAAAGTAATCTGTGTTCGTTACGAGTTACTGCTTATTCTTGCCGTTATTCGTGCATTTATTTCGGGTCCAGCAGCGTGGCCAGCTTGGAAAACGGATTATCTCGTCCGCTGGTCCGATCTGAGCCACCGCCATCACTGCAATTTCCTTCGTCATGCCGTACCGATAACGGCAGCTCCAGCAATATTTCGTCTTCAACCAGCTCCAGCAAATCCAGTTCCTGCCCCGCTTCCAGCCATTCCGGCGACTCGGGATCAGCATCATCTTCCGGCAGTGCTGCTCCGGGCTGCATCAGCAATACCCGGGATTGCAGCTGCAACGGAAAATCCAGTGGCGCCAGGCAACGGCCGCAACGCAAACTGGGATTACCGGTGATTTCCAGCTCCAGTAACGGCCGCAGGCGCTGATCCAGTTTCCCGCGCACCACATAAGCCACCGTACCCGCATCGCCAGCCAATCGATCCTGCAGACGCGGCATCGCGGCAAGCGCCGCCTGTCCGCTCTGCACACCTGCGGCATGCGCAAATGCAAACGGATCCTCAAGGCGATGAACTGCGGCAGGCCCGGACATAAGCCGCGCATGATAGTATTTTCGGCTCTCGCTGTCAAAACCTGTGATGCCAAATTCCCTGTTCAGCCAAGCACTTAGCGATATCAATCCGGCCCGCACCGCCCAGGCCCCGGTGCCTGCTGCAATTGGCGTAACGCCCGCCCATTCAGTCACTTACGCTCTGCAGCTGATCCCCGCATGACGCCATCGTCACGGCTCGTGCTGGCATCGTCGTCGACTTACCGCAAGGCATTGATTGCCCGGTTGGGCCTTGATTGCCGCACGGCCATCCCGGACATTGACGAGCGCGCCCTGCCGGCAGAAGCGCCCGCCGCTACTGCATTGCGGCTGGCACAGACCAAGGCGCGAAAGATTGCCGAACACGAACCGACCGCGCTGATTATCGGCTCCGACCAAGTCGCGGTGCTGGAGGATCAACTGATCGGCAAACCCGGCAGCCATGCCGCAGCAGTACTTCAATTACAGACCATGAGCGGCAAGACTGTGGTATTCCATACAGCGCTATGTCTGCTCAATAGCGAAACCCATGTCGTGCAACTGGCGAATGTGCCGACCACCGTGCGTTTCCGAAAGCTGGATGACGCACAAATCGAACGTTACTTGCAGCAGGACCAACCCTACGACTGCGCCGGCAGCGCCAAGATCGAAGCATTGGGCATTACGCTGGTCGAGCAGGTCGAAAGCGATGACCCCACGGCGCTGATCGGCCTGCCGCTGATTACCCTTGTCACCATGCTGCAAAAAGAAGGCATCCCTATTCCATGACTGCAAACAGCTCCAGCGGCATTCTTTACCTGCTGCCGACCGGCCTGGGCGATAGCGCGCTCGACAGCGTATTGCCCAGTGGCTCCAGCGAGGTCGCGCACCGGCTCACCCATTTCATCGCGGAAAATCCGAAAGCCGCGCGCG
>JAYUYQ010000311.1:0-3509 GCA_043752435.1 Betaproteobacteria bacterium | reverse complement strand
CGACCTCCAGCGTTAACCCCAGAAGCGTTTCCAGGATCAATCGATACAGCCAGCCGGCAGAGCCTGTATACCATGACCATCCGCCCCGGCCGGTGTGTGGCGAAACTGCATAAACATCGGCCGCGACAACATACGGTTCCGTTTTGTATACCCCTACCGCCTCTGGTGTTTGCGCATGGTTCACCGGGTTGATCATCGCCAATAATTCCCACGCGCGCTGACGATCCCCCAATGCGGCAAAGGCCATCGTCGCCCAAATGGCCGCATGGGTGTACTGCCCCCCGTTCTCACGAACACCGGGGACATAGCCTTTGATGTAGCCTGGATTCAATGGCGATTGGTCGAAAGGTGGATCAAGCAGTTGAATAATGCCGGCATCCCGTCGTACTAAATGCTCACTGACCGCTTCCATGGCTTGCCGTTGACGATTGTCGGCGCCGGCGCCGGACAGCACAGACCAGCTTTGCGCAATCGAATCAATCCGGCATTCAGAGTTAGAGGAAGAACCCAGCGGGCTGCCATCATCAAAGAAAGCACGGAGATACCATTGACCATCCCAGCCATGCAGCTCAATATTTTGGCGCAGGCGGGCGGCTTCCTTTTCGCAGCGACCGGCAAAGGCCGTATCGCCATACTGTGCAGCGACATCGGCAAATTGAATGAGTACGTCATACAGGAAGAAGGCTAGCCAGACGCTTTCACCCTTGCCGTGAATACCGACCAGATTCATTCCGTCGTTCCAGTCTCCGGCACCCATCAGCGGGAGGCCATGTTCGCCGAATTGCAAGCCGTTAACGATAGCGCGCACACAATGCACGTATAAACTCGCGGCCTGCTCGGAGTGGACAGGCAAGTCGTAATATGAATCTTCGTCAGCGTGTACCAAACGACCTTCAAGAAATGGTACGGATTCATCCAGCACACCTTTATCGCCGGTAGCTGTTATGTAACGACACGTCACCAAGGGCAGCCAGAGATAGTCATCTGAACAACGCGTGCGCACGCCACGGCCCATTGGGGGGTGCCACCAATGCTGGACGTCACCTTCAATGAATTGACGCGCTGCACAACGAAGCAAGTGCTCGCGCACCAGGACAGGTTCAGCATGGACGAGCGCCATCGCATCCTGCAACTGATCACGGAAGCCAAAGGCCCCACCGGACTGATAATAACCGCTGCGACCCCACATACGGCAAGCCAAAACCTGGTATACGAGCCAACCGTTCGTCAGTAAATTAATGGATGGGTCGGGTGTTTGCACCTGAACGGCACCCAGAGTACGCTGCCAGTAATGCTGCACTTTTTCTAATGCATTGTGCGCCGCGATCGAACCGCGGAAACGTCGCGCCAGCGTTCGGACATCGTCAGCATCACGACCAAGACCGAGGCGGAAAACAGTCTCATGCGTCTGACCTGCATCCAGCTCAAAAGAGACCCGGAGGGCACCGCAGGGATCCAGCGCCGGACCAACTCGACCCGAGAGTTCCGCCCAGGCCATCGCAGCCGGGTTTTTGAGCCCACCGTTACGTCCAATGAACTCGGTTCGGTCACCCGTCACGCTACGCGTGGCATCATCAGTGTCGAAGAAGGCGATCCGGCCTGCGAAATCGTTGTTATAGGGATTGCGCGCGAGTAGCGCTCCGCTCTTGGGATCGATCTCGGTGATCACGTGCATGCCGGTTTTTTCCCGCAGATCGCCCAACACCCATTCGGTGTATCCGGTCACGGAAAGCTGGCGTGGCCGTCCGGAATCATTACGAACTTTCAGCATCGTAAATTTAACTGATGCATCCAATGCAACGAATATCCATAGCTCCGAATGGATGCCGCCCTCGCTATGTTCGAAAACGCTATAACCAAACCCGTGCCGAGTAATGTATGGCGTTAGACCACATTTTGGTAAGGGTGTTGGCGACCAGTAATAGCCGCTCTCTTCGTCGCGGAGATAGAATGCCTCTCCTCCCCCATCGCTCACCGGATCATTGCGCCAAGGTGTCAGGCGGAATTCGTGCGCATTCTCGCCCCAAGTATAGGCTTGACCGCTTTCTGAAATCACCGTTCCAAAGTGCGGGTTAGCCAACACATTCGACCACGGTGCAGGAGTCATTTGGCCAAGTCCGGTGGTGATAACATATTCGCGGCCATCCTCAGCGAACCCACCGAGACCATTATCGAAGAGCAGCCGTTGGCGCGGCAACGAAACCATTTGCCTGGAATCAGAACGACGGATCGGCGCCGATCCAGTGAGCGCGACGGGCAATTCCACAGGGATACGACGGGTGACCTGGTCCGCCAAACTGCCGTTGCTATCCACAATGATCGCGCGTGCGACTGTTTGCAGCAATATCCGATCCTCTGGAGCAATTTGCTCGCCGCGGTGGACGAAGATGCCTCCCGGGCAATCGAGCATGTGAGCCTCGATACTACTAGAGACCAGTCCCATTACCTGTTCTTGCAGTAATTGTCGATAGCCTGAGTGATCCTCATTCCAGATTATCAGATCAACCGCCAGACCTTTCAGACGCCAGTATGCATGCGCTGCCACCACTTTCCGTACCAAATCAATGTTGGCCGGATCGCCAATCTGTAGCAGCACGATTGGGAGGTCGCCGGAAATAGCGTACCCCCATAGGCCCGATTGACCGCGCTGATTGTTGCGCAGCACGCTGGTATCGGCGCGCAATGAAGCATTGGCAAAGAGCACCGAACCGGCCAGACGACAAAATAATTGTGCATCAGCCTCGCTCGCATTGAGTTGCCGCAACATCACAAGGCTGTGGGTTCGCGCCAGATCGAAAACGCGATCTGCCAAGCGAGGATCCTGATATTTATCGATCAGATTTAATACGGCTTGATGAGCACCGCCGACTCCGGTGACGATGTCGATCGTAGCGCATTCGCCGGGACCAATAGACAAGCGTTGCCGAATCGCCACGATTGGATCTAAAACCGAGCCGGCGCTACCAGAAAGTGACGTCGAATCAGTCATCGCATGGGGAGCAGCAACCGTGTTTCCACGTCCGACAAATCGCATACGGTCCGTCTCATAAGAGGCGGCATCAACGGCTGCACCCTGCACGGTCATCAAGTGAAACATCCACGGAGTCTGATCGCTCTGCGAACGCGGCCGCCGATGACAGAGGATCGCATGCCGCTCAGGCAATATCTCAGTTTGCACAAAAAGATTGCCGAAGGCCGATGCCTGAGCATCGGTCGCTGGCGTTGCGAGCACAACTTCAGCATAAGTAGTGATCTCGATAGTTTTACGTGTCCATGCACGGTTGGTGATGCGGACACGACGCAGCTCAATATCATCTTCCGGCGAAACCGTAATCTCGGTATGCGTATCAAAATCATGGTCGCGACGACGGAACTCCACTCTGCCTTCCGAAAAAACCACTTCATATCGCTTCGATGGTTTTTGTGTGGGCTGATGGGTGGTTGACCAAAATTCACCGCTAGACACATCGCGCAAATAACAGAAACTGCCCCAATTGTCACATGTCTTG
>JAYUYQ010000310.1:0-3520 GCA_043752435.1 Betaproteobacteria bacterium | reverse complement strand
GGCTCAAGGATCAGCCTCTGGCGCTGCGCTATGCCGCAGATATTACCCGCCGCGCCGGCAGTGCATCCGGCTGGGCGCGCCAAATGCAGATTTTCATCCTGGAAGACACGGGTGAAACCGCCAGCGCCAAAGTGCTGCTGGGCGGGCTGCTGGCGACCGGCGAAGTCACCGACCCGAGCGAACTCCATTTTTTGACCGAACGGCTGCAAACCCTGGAAAGTGCCGGAAAACCATCGGCAGCGTCGAAATCCCGACACTGAAACCCGGAAGCAGCCGCCCCGCCATCCATGACACCCGTTACCGGGAACGCCTCTCACTCGATAATATTAAAATAACACAATAAAAACAATGGTTTATAGGTCACCTGTCGAGCGAGCCCCGGCCACTATATGAGCCGGGCTACCCAGGCCATCGTCACTCCAATGGTACGAACCTTGCATAATTTGAGTCACCGAAATTTCTGCCTGTGCGCAGCGAGGGGAAAAAATGAAACGAGAACAAGGATTTACGCTGATCGAGATCGCCATTGTGCTGGTCATTATCGGCCTGCTGCTGGGCGGCGTGCTCAAAGGCCAGGAACTGATCACCAGCGCCCGCGTGCGTAACCTGATCTCCACGCAGGATGGCATCAAGGCCGCCTACTTCGGCTTCCTGGACCGTTATCGTGCGCTGCCCGGTGACTACACCGCGGCGACCGTTAACATTACCGGCATATCGACCACAGCGTGTAACGCTGGCAACGGCAACGGCAATGGACGCATTGAAACCACCAACCAGGAAAACGTGCTGGCCTGGGAACATATTTCCAAAGCAGGTTTCATCAACGGCACCTACACCTGCGCCGCGACTGAAAGCACAACCACCACGCCGGTTAATCCGTATGGTGTGCGCATGCAACTTATTTACGACGGCGTCTACGGTATCGCCAGCGCAGGCGCCGCGCGCCACAACCTGAAAACCGGCCCGCAAATCCCGGTCGAAATCGTTGCCGAGGTGGATCGCAAGATCGACGACGGCGCGCCGTACACCGGCGGCTTCCAGTTCTCGGTTTACGCCGGCGGCGGCACTGCACCGACTGAAGGTTCGGCCACCACTCCCGCCTGCACCAGCGGCGCCACCACCGCAGCCACCTGGAACGCGACCAACGGCAGCACCAACTGCGGCGGCACCAGCACCTTCTGATACTGCACAGCACGACAAAAAGCCCGCTCCCGCGGGCTTTTTTATTATGGTCATCTCACCGGTCAGCCAGCCTAACCCTGCAGCAGTTTCATTTCCGCCGCCGCCACTGCCGTCTCTGACCCCAGCAATACCACCACATCGCCTTCCTCAATGCGCATTCTCCGGCGCCGGCGCGGTAGATCCACAGGTTACATTGGCGGCTGTCTGATTTTGACTTGATTCACAAGTTAGTTTAGTATCAGCCCATGATCAAACTTAACATACATGAGGCCAAAACCCATCTGTCGCGCTACCTGGCGCGCCTCAAGCCGGGCGACACCATCCAGATCTGCAAACGCAACACGCCGATTGCGGAATTGCGCGCTTTGCCCGTGGCGCCGCACAAGCCGCGCCCCATCGGGCTGGCCAAGGGCATGGTGATCATTCACCCCAGTTT
Source organism: Betaproteobacteria bacterium (assembly GCA_043752435.1). GTDB lineage: Bacteria > Pseudomonadota > Gammaproteobacteria > Burkholderiales > SG8-41. Next base: position 1,902 of record JAYUYQ010000310.1, on the reverse strand, counting down.
CTTCGATCCTCTCCCCGATGACATCATCGCTGCGTTCGAGGGACGCAGCGAATGAGGTTGCTGCTCGATACCTGCACCTTTCTGTGGATGGTCAGCGACGAGGCGCGGCTTTCGGAAACGTGCCGAAACATCCTCATCGACCCAGCGAACGAAGCGTTTCTCAGCACCGTATCGGCATGGGAAATCTGCGTCAAACAGGGGCTGGGAGGATTAACCTTGACCGAACCCGCGGAACGATTCATCCCGAAATACCGCACCATGCACGGCATTTCAGATCTCGCGCTGGATGAACCATCTGTTCTCCAGACAACGCGGCTTCCCGCCATACACAAGGATCCTTTTGACCGCATGCTGATCTGCCAGGCCATTGCGCACGGCTTGATCATTCTCACACCCGACCCTTTGATTACCCAGTACCCGGTGCGCACTGCCTGGTAACTATGGCACGGCGGCAATGGCACCCGCGCTTACCCTTGCAGCAGTTTCATTTCCGCCGCCGCCACCGCCGTCTCTGACCCCAGCAATACCACCACATCGCCTTCCTCAATGCGCATCTCCGGCGCCGGCGTCGTGGTCCGCACATGGCGCCGCCGCACGGCGGTGACTTCCACGCCAGAGAGCGCCAGATCAAGCTCCAATAACTGCCGACCGATGGCCTTTGCGCCAGCAGTCACCAGCACCGAATGCAAACGCTGCTGCAACGCTTGGTCGTCGCTGTCGGCCTCGTCGGTAATACCGCGAAAAAACCCGCGGAACAATTCGTAACGGTGCTCGCGGGTTTCGCGGATGCGGCGCAGCACGCGGGTCAGCGGCACCCCCACCAGCAACAGCGTGCTGGAAGCAAGCATCAGACTCGCCTCCAGCACATCGGCCACGACTTCGGTGGCGCCGGCGTTTTTCAGTTTCTCGACGTCGCTGTCGTCGAGCGTGCGCACCACGATCGGCAGTCCGGGTCTGGCCTCCTGCACCAGTGCGAGGATGCGCAGCGCCGACGCGGTATCCGTGTAGGTGACGATAACCACCCGGGCCCGCGCCAGCCCCGCGGCCAGCAATACTTCGCGGCGCGCGGCATCGCCAAACACCACCCGCTCGCCTCCCGCCGTCGCTTCGCGGATGCGCTGGGGATCATTGTCGAGCGCAATGAACGGCACCGCTTCTCGATCGAGAAAACGCGCCAGATTCTGCCCGCTGCGGCCGTAGCCGCAGATCAGCACGTGCTGATCCGTGGCCATCGACTGCACGGCGATGTTGTGCAACTGCATCGCGCGGCTCATCCACTCCGTCGCGCTCCAGCGCCGCACGATGGCTTCACTGCGTTCGATGACGAAAGGCGCAATCAGCATCGACAGCACCATCGCCGCCAGTACCGGCTGCAGCACGTCAGGCGCCATCAACTTGCTGTTCGCAGCGTGGGCGAGAATCACGAAACCGAACTCCCCGCAGGCACCGAGTGCGAGACCGGCGCGCAATGCAACACCGCTGGGCGCACCGAACAGGCGACTCAGGCCGAAAATCAATCCGGTCTTCACCAGCACCAGCGACACCAGCAGCACGGCGACCCAGACATTGTCGACCACCACCCGCGCATCAAGCAGCATGCCGATGGAAACAAAAAACAGCCCGAGCAGCACGTCGCGAAACGGCTTGATGTCCTCTTCAACCTGGTATCGATACTCGGTTTCCGAAATCAGCACGCCCGCGACAAACGCCCCCAGAGCCAGTGACAGTCCCGCCAGTTCGGTCATATATGCCACGCCGAGCGTCACCAGCAGCACATTGAGCACGAACAATTCGGATGATTTCTGCCGGGCCACGACATGAAACCAGGCACGCATCAGGCGCTGGCCGACGACCAGCAGCACCGTCAGCAAAACCGCGGCCTTGAGCAGCGCAAAACCCAGC
>JAYUYQ010000309.1:0-3522 GCA_043752435.1 Betaproteobacteria bacterium | reverse complement strand
CCTGCTCGGCTTTCGGCCCCGCCATCGAAGCGACGGCTGCGGCCATGACCATCCCCGTGTTGAAACCCAATGAGGCCATGCTTGATGAAGCACTCGCCGCCGGCAATCGCATCGGACTGATCGCAACGTTCACGCCGAGCATCCCGGCGCTGAAAGCCGAACTCGAGGACATGGCGCGGGCAAAAAAACAAGCCATCACCATCACCACGCGCACCCTGCCCGACGCGCTCGCCGCCTTGCAGCGCGGCGATGCCGGTGCCCATGACCGGCTGATCGCCGACGCCGCCGCGGAACTGATACCCTGTGACGCGCTGGTGCTCGGCCAATTCTCGATGGCCAGTGCAGCACGCCTGATTCCGGCACAGACCGGGCGCCGCGTGCTGACCAGCCCCGATTCCGCGGTACTGCGCCTGAAGGAGACTTTGCGCGCATGACCGCGGTTCATGGACCCGCAGTTCATACAACATCTAGGAGGATGTAATGAAACTGGACCGTTATTTTGCCGTTGCCCTGTCGTTGTATGCACTGACCGCCGCAGCACCCGTCTACGCGCAAACCTATCCCAGCAAGCCCGTGCGCTTCGTCGTGCCCTTCGTACCCGGCGGCCCCACTGATATCCAGGGCCGTATGCTAGGCGACAAACTCGCCCAACGCCTCGGCCAGCAGGTGCTGGTCGACAATCGTGGCGGTGCCGGTGGCAACATTGGCATGGAACTGACCGCCAAGGCACCGCCCGACGGCTACACCATCGTCATCGCGACGGTCGGCACCTGGGCGGTGAATCCGCACCTCTACAAACTGCCCTTCGACGTGGTGAAGGATTTCGCGCCAATCATCCAGATCTCGACCTCACCCGGCGTGCTGGTGGTGCATCCTTCGGTGCCGGCAAAATCGGTCAAGGAACTGGTTGCCCTCGCCAAGGCACGCCCCAACGAACTGAATTACGGTTCGTCAGGCGTCGGCGGCTTCGGTCACATCAGTGGCGAACTGTTTACGCTGATGACCAATACCAAAATGATCCACGTGCCGTATAAGAGTTCAGCACCGTCCCTGACCGACGTCATCGCCGGCCAGATACAAGTCCTGTTCAACAACGCGATCTCGACCGTCCCTTTCGTGCAGGCCAACCGCGTACGCGCACTCGCCACCACCGGTGCGAAACGGCTCGCGGTGCTGTCGAACCTGCCGACGATCGCCGAAGCCGGCATCCCCGGTTATGAAAATTCTTCGTGGTCTGCTGTCGCTGCCCCCGCAAATACACCGGCACCGATCATCGGCCGGCTGCACAAGGAATTCACCGGTATCCTCGCTGATCCGGAAATCCAGAAGCGCCATGCCGATGTCGGTGCACAGATCATCGGCGGCTCACCGGAACAGTTCCACGCCTACCTGAAAGCCGAAGTCGATAAATTCGGCAAACTGGTGAAGTCTGCCGGCATCAAGGCGGCCTCCGGCGGCTGAGCAATTCCGGCGGCAAATATGGGACGTAAAAAAAGCGCGGCATCAGCCGCGCTTTTTTATTGCACGCTTTTTATGTCCGCTTCTTGCACCATTAGTTTTCCACGGTCAGCGAAAACCCTCGGCGCAGCGCTGAATAGCCTGGTTGGTCTCCTGCTTCAGGCATCCCCTTGCATCGAGTTTTGAACGAGCGGTCAGCGCGCGCGGGCCTGCCTCAGCCGGGGCGGCAGCCGCAGCAACAACTATCGGAGCCGGCACAGCCGGAGCGGGTGCAGCAGCAACAGGCGCAGGTGCCACAGCAGCCGGCTTCGCTGCCGGCGCTGCATCGGCAGGTTTGGCTGCAGCGGTCGTTTCGGTGGCAGGTTTCGCTGCCGTCACTTCAGCCGCAGGTTTCACTACAGGAGCCGCGTCGCCCGCCTTCGCCACTTGCTGCGGGTTGCCGGCAACCGGCGCCTCAGCCGGTTTCGGGGCTTCGGCCTGCGCAGCCGGCTTGACCGCTGGCGGCTTGGCCTTGATCACAATCGGTGGCGGGGGCGGCGCGCCCATGAACATGTCCCAGGCCAGCCAACCGGCCACGCCCAGGACCGCCAAACCAGCCGCAGTCATGCCGGCCTTCTTTTTATCGAAATTAAGTGCCATTGCAATCCCCTTTCGCAACCGGTTGTCAGGGCCCTCAGGATACTTCAAAAATGCGATGCCCTCGCTCAATCAGCCCCGAAGGGGTTCAGATATAACAAGGTCCGGGGATACCCGGCAGTTTCGCGAACAACGATTCGTCGATCTCGACACCCAGCCCCGGCTTCGTGTTGGGCTCAACATGACCATCGACCAGGGTCGGGCCGCCGGAGACGAGTTCGTCACGAAACGGGTTAAAAGCCGCACAATCGCTCTCGTATACCAGCGCATTGGATGTCGCACACAAAAGATGAAGACATGCGGCTCCGTCAATGCCGCTCATGCCGGTGTGGGGCGCAAACGAGCGCCGGAAAGCTGATGCAAGATCGGCAATTTTTTTGCACTCCGTGATGCCGCCGGACTTGCAGGGATCAGGCTGCACGATGTCAATCGCAGCAGCCTCAAACAGCTGACGGGCCTGGTAGCGGGTAAAGTGATTTTCGCCGCCGGCCAAGGGTATACGCGTAGCAGCATTCACTCGCGCATAGTCGGCAATATTGTCCGGCGTAAATGGCTCTTCAAGCCAGTAGATCCCGCACTCCTCCAATACAGGAATCACCCGCTGCGCTTGCAGATAGTTGTAACGGGTGTTCACGTCCACCATGATATCGATCGATGATGGCAGATGTTTGCGTACGTATCGCACACGCTCGATATCATTCTCCACCGAGTCGCCCAAGCGCAATTTGATTGCCGTCCAACCGCTGGCGACAAATTGTTCAGCTTCTTCGAGAAGTTGGGCCGGCGGCTGATAACCCAGGCAGACTCCCCCGGCGTAGGCACGGACTTTCTTGCGCAAACCACCAAGCAGACTATAGACCGGTTGGTTCAACGCCTTGCCACGCGCATCCCACAAGGCGATGTCCACGCCCGACATGGCCTTGAACAGGGACCATCCCGGTCCGTGCGTCTGCCCCTGCTTGACGTAGATTTTCTGCCAGATGTCTTCCACAGCCATCGCGTCCATACCCACAACAATCGGGGCAAGATTGTGATTGACGATGTCGGCAACCACGGTTGGCGCCAACGCATGATGCGCCTCGCCATAACCGACGATGCCATCCTCGGTCTTGACACGGATGACCACCATGTCTTTTTTTACCGGTTGGCCACTGCCGCGGCGGGGCGCTTTCTCAAGCTTGAACGACAGCGCAATGCCTTTGACTTCAGTAACTTTCATGATTTTTCTCGTTTCCGTATCAGGCTAATCGACTTTTGCGCTGGACTGCTTGACCACCTTGCCCCAAGTCTCCACTTCCCTCGCCAGTTCACTGCTGAACTGTTCGGGAGTGCCCGTCACGATTTCAAATCCTTGCGCCGCCAACCGCTGGCGTGTTGCCACATCCTTCATACCCTTGGTGATCGCCTCGTTTAATGCCGCAACGATGG
>JAYUYQ010000308.1:0-3540 GCA_043752435.1 Betaproteobacteria bacterium | reverse complement strand
GACGGCGAAACAGCCTGGCCGCCATTTATGTTTTTCGTATCAAAAACCCAAAGGTGACCCCATGGTCGATTTGAGCCCCTCCCGTACCCGCCGCGTCGTAGTTGGCTACGCAGCACAGCTCCATGCCAGTCAGGCCGGCACATCAAAACCCCACTCCAGCACAACCCGATAAAAGGAAGCGCCATGTCCCGCATACCCTCGCATTCCCGTTCTGTCCTTGTTTTGCTGTTCCGCAATACCCTTGCCACCCTCGGTTTCGCTGCACTGCTCGCCGCGCCGGCCCTTGCCCAGCAGACCCTCAAGGTCACCACGATTCCTGAGGAGGCCGCCACAGAGCAGATCCGCAAGTTCGGTCCGCTGACCCGCTACCTCGAACGCACGGTCGGCATGAAAGTTGAGTTCACGCCGGTGAGCGACTATCCCGCAGCGGTCGAAGCCCTGGTCAACAAACAGGTTGATCTGGTCTGGTTCGGCGGCTTCACGCACGTACAGGCGCAACTGCGCTCCGGCGGCAAGATCGTGCCGATCGCCCAGCGCGAAGAAGACACGCAATTCCGTTCGGTATTCATCACCCTGACCGATTCCGGCATCAAGACGCTGGCTGACCTCAAAGGCAAACAGGTTAGCTTCGGATCGCAGTCGAGCACCTCGGGCCATCTGATGCCGCGCAACTTCCTGCTGCAGGCGAAGATCGACCCGGACAAGGATTTCAAACGCGTCGCCTACTCCGGCGCCCATGACGCGACCATCGCCTCGGTTGTCGGCGGCCGTGTCGACGCAGCGGCTCTCGACATCACCGTGTGGCGCAAGTTCGTCGACGAGAAAAAGGTCGATACCTCCAAAGTGAATGTGTTTTACACCACGCCGCCCTATTTCAACTACAACTGGTCAGTCCATGCCGACATGCCGGCCGCGCTGCGCGAACGCATCACCAAAGCATTGCTCGACCTGTCGCTGGCCACGCCGGAGGGCAAGGAAATTCTGACCTTGAACCGTGCGACCAAATACATTGCGACAAAACCGGAAAACTATAAAGACCTCGAGATCGCCGGTCGCAGTGCCGGTCTGATCAAATAACTGCCCGAACTGCTCCGAACTTCCCGGTAACCGCATGCAAATCTCCATCCAGAGTCTTGCGGCCCGCCATCCGGCGGCCGCAGCCGGCAGCCCACCGGCGCTGAAACCATTGACCCTGGCCATACAACCCGGCGAGCAGATCGCCGTCATCGGGCCTTCGGGCGCCGGCAAGACCACGCTGCTCCATGCGCTGGCCTGTGCGCTGAAACCTGCCGCGGGGCGGTTGCAGTTGGACGGTGTTGATCCATGGTCTCTGTCCGTGGCGCAGTTGCAAAAACTGCGCGGCCGGCTGTTTCTGGCCCCGCAGACGCCGCCGCTGCCGCCCCGGCAGCGGGTCATCATCTCGGTGCTGGCGGCGCGCTTGCCCCAGCAGTCATTGCTGGCCAGTCTGCGCTCGCTGTTTTATCCCACGCACATTGCCGAAGCCGAAGCGGCCCTGGGCCGGTTTGACCTCGCCGGCAAACTGTGGGACCGGGTCGACCGCCTGTCCGGCGGCGAACGTCAGCGCGTCGGCCTCGCCCGCGCGCTGATGTCCAGCGCAAGACTGTGGCTGGTCGATGAACCACTGTCGTCACTCGATCCTTCGCGGGTCGAGCTTGCCATCGATGCGCTGACACAATCCGCGCGCGATTGCGGCGCCACCCTCATCACCACATTGCACCAGGTCGATGTGGCAACACGTTTTCCGCGCATCGTCGGATTGCGCGATGGCGAACTGCAATTCGACCTGCCCTCGCGTGAGGTGACGCGCGAACGGCTGGCCGCCCTCTACGCCCAGCACGAACACGAACTGCTGGGCGCCCCGCTGCCACGCGATAACGATGCACCCGGCCGCAAACAGTCGGCGGCCATGTACTGCCGCTGATGGGTACCACTGATTACTGCCGACAGTAGCCCGCCTTGAATACTTCCGCATCCGCCACCATCCTGTCGCCGCAACTGCGCGATCCGGCCTGGATGTCGCGCGTTTTCTGGCTCTGCGTGGCGTTAGTTCTGCTGGTGCCGGCACTCGTCCTGACGGAATTCAAACCGTGGACACTGTTTGAGCCGGAAACGCTGAAGTCGACGCGACGCTTTCTCAGTGACTTTTTCCCGCCGAAAATCGAGGGGGAGTTCCTGCTGTTGGTTGCACGCGAATGCTGGCGCACCGTCGCCATCGCCACCGCCGGCATGGCGCTTGCGTTGCTGGTGGCGATTCCGCTGACATTGATGTCGACCAGCGCACTTTCGGTTTCGGCATTGCCGGGACGCATGCATGCGCTGCCCTTCATCGTGCGCCAGGGCGTGCGCTGGCTGCTCATCCTGTTGCGCAGTGTGCCAGAACTGGTCTGGGCGCTGGTGTTTGTGCGCGTCGTCGGCCTCGGCCCCACCGCCGGTGTGCTGGCCATTGCGCTGACTTATGGCGGCATGCTCGGCAAAGTCTATGGCGAAATTCTCGAGAGCGAAGAATCGCATGCCACCAACACGCTGCTGCGCAATGGCGCCGGCCGGCTGCAGGCTTTTTTTTACGGCCTGCTGCCGCAAAGTGCTGCGGAACTGACCAGCTATACGGTTTATCGCTGGGAATGCGCGATCCGTTCCTCCGCAGTACTCGGCTTCGTCGGCGCCGGCGGACTGGGTCAGCAGATGGACAACTCGATGAAAATGTTCCAGGGCGGCGAAGTTGCTACCATGCTCATCGTGTTCATGCTGCTGGTGGGGCTGGCCGACTATGCCAGTGCCTGGCTGAGGCGTGTGCTGGCATGAGCCACCTGGCGAGGGGATCGGCGGAACGCGGAGCTGGGGCCCCGCTTGCGGGGATGCGACCGTGTAGCCGATCAAGGGCGCAAGCTCACGATCCCTTGCGCATCTCCGGGGTCAGATCCCCTGAGGGGCCCCTCTTCCTCCCTTCGACGCGCCCCGCTTCAGCGGGGATCGACAGCAAGGCGAATGCCAGCGGCGGCCGACAGCACGGCACGCAATATGCAACGGATGGAATGGAGGCTGCGGCATGAGCCCCCAGATTAAAAGCACTGCTGCGAACGAAGCCTACCGGCTGCCGCCAAAAATTTTCGATGCGCGTTGCGCAGCCTGCTGGTTCATGGTGGGTCTGGCCGCGCTGACGGCGGCAAGTTTTCTGTCCCTCGACCTGCAGTGGGCAAAATTCCTGTCCATCGATGCGGCGCAGAGAATGGGCAAATTTCTGGGGGAACTGCTGTCCCCCGCCGCTAATTCCGCATTCCTGCAAAAACTGGCCATGGCCAGCCTGGAAACCATCGCCATGTCGGCCCTTGGCACATTGCTCGCCGCGATCGCCGGCCTCGCGCTGGCGCTGCCGGCCAGCCGCACCCACGCCGACCACAAGGCGTTCTGGCGCGTCCCGACGCGGCTGCTGCTGAACGGGTTGCGCTCAATCCCGGAACTGGTGTGGGCCGCGCTGCTGATTATTTCCGCCGGCCTGGGCCCCTTCGCCGGAACGCTGGC
>JAYUYQ010000307.1:0-8919 GCA_043752435.1 Betaproteobacteria bacterium | reverse complement strand
TCGTCCGCCACGCGCCTGTCCTTTGGCATAGATCACGATCGGCTCGGAAATCAGCGGCGTCACCTTCACGGTGCGCGAATTAACCGGATTTGTCAGCACGGCCAAATCGGCCCGTCCCGCCTGCAGCCAGTCGTAGAGTTGGTTGCTGAAACCGTCGACCACCTTCAGGCTGATCTGCGGACACTGCCGGCGCATGCGCTCGACCACGCCGGGCAACAGCAACGGCCCCGTGGTCGGTGATACGCCAATGATCACGCGGCCCTGTGCGGCAGCACCGCCGCTGCGCAGGCCGTCCTGCGCCCGCGCCAACTCACGCAGGATGCGCTGGCAATGATCGAGGAACTGACGGCCTGCCGTGGTCAGGCGCACACCGCGCGGCAAGCGCACCAGCAGCGGCACGCCGAGTTCCTGCTCCAGCGCATGCATATGCCGGGACAGGGCGGGCTGCGCGACGCGCAGGTGCTGGGCGGCGCGGGTGATGCTGCCCAGTTCGGCAATCTGTACAAAATAACGAATGCCGCGCAGATCCATAATCAGATTTTCCCTGGACTGAGATAACAAAGCGGCATGTTTGGCCAAGTCTGAGCCATAACTCCCGGGAGCCCGTAGAACAGCTTGTTTTCAATGCCATTTATGCTGCGTTGCGGAATATTCAGATGGGCCATACAAACAGTCTAGCCATGCCGAATCGTTATGTCACGACCCGTGATTTGGTATTTGTCCGGTGTTGCCGCCGTGGTTAACATGGCGCATCCATCGCATACGTTCGCTGCCGTAAAAGTGAACCCACCAGGAGATACACGCAGTGAAGCAGATCAACATGGGCATCATCGGCACCGGCTGGTGCGGCGGGATCCGCGCCGACACCTGCGCCATCAATCCGGCAGTGAAAGACCTGCACCTCGTCGAAACCAGGCCTGAGCGTCTGGCCGAAGTGGCCAAAGCCACCGGCGCAAAAACTGCGACTGCCGATTACCGCCAGTTGCTGGAAGTTAAAGACTTGGATGCGGTAATGATTTCCGCAACACCGGAGGCCCTGCACTACCCGATGGCGCGCGACTGCCTGGAAGCCGGCGTGCATGTGTTTCTCGAAAAACCGATCGCCGTCGAACTGCACGAGGCCGATGACCTGATCGCCATCGCCAACCGCAAGGGTGTCAAGTTCACCATCGGTTATTCACAGCGCTTCAATCCCAAATACGCCTACGTCAAGAAATGCCTGGATAGCGGTGCCATCGGCAAACCGGTCAGCGCCATGGTCAGCCGTCACATCCAGCGCAGCCTTGGCGCCAAGATCACTGGTCGCAGCAAACTCTCCCCGGCAGCGATGGAAGCGACTCATGATCTCGACTTCATTCTGTGGTGCCTGGCGCCGGCGAAACCGATCCGTGTCTATTCACAGGCCAACTACGGTGTGATGCGCGCCAACAGCGGCAAGGACGTGCCCGACACGCAATGGATCACCGTGACCATGGACAGCGGCATGTCATTCGTTATCGGCGCCGGCTGGAGTCTGCCGCCGGGTTATCCGAACGCCTGCTCGACCTGGATCGAAATGATCGGCACCGACGGTGCGCTGATGGTTGACGATACCCATCGCGACGTGGTTCTTAACACCATGAAAAGCGGCATGCAACTGCCGATGTCGTCTATGCCGGGTGAGCGCGTCGATCACGCCTTTGCCGGACCAATGCATGCCGAGACCGTGCATTTCATCGAGGCCGTGTGCTGCGACCGGCCGGTGCTGGTCACTGCCGAGGAAGCGCGAAATGTGATGGAAGTCTATGTCGCCGCTGACATCTCCGCCGAGCGCAACGAACCGGTAAACCTGCCGCTGCCGGAATCGCGGCCCCGCGCCGTGGTCGCAGGAGGCGCACGGTGAAAAAGGATCCCAAAAAAATCGGCCTCGCCATCATCGGCGCCGGCCGTGTCGGCCTGATCCGCGCTGAACTCGCGGGACGCCATCCCTCGGTGGGCTGGATCGGCATTGCCGAACTCAATCCCGAGCGCGGTGAAATCGTCCGCGAAAAATGCGGCGGCGATTTTGTCACCACTGATTACCGCGAACTGCTGGCGCGGCCTGAAGTCAATGCCGTCATGGTATGTACCGACGAACATCTGCACGTCGATCCGGTGATGATGGCCGCAGAGCGCAAGCTGCCGATGCTGATCGAAAAACCGCTGGCGACCGACTTGAGTGAGTCTGCGCAGACGCTGGCTGCCATTGAAAAATCCGGTGTCGACGCAGTGATCGGCTACACACAGCGCTTCCGCCGTCGCTGGCTGGTGGCCAAGGAAAAAGTGCGCACCGGTTCGTTGGGTGAGGTCACCATGGTGACGTCGCGCGCGTTCATGAACCGGCTGGTGGCGATCGACAACTACAAGCGCAGCGATAATCGTTCCGAAGTGACGCCGATGGTGATTTCCGGCACCCACGCGCTGGACATCGTGATGTGGCTGATGGAAACCAAGAAACCGGTTGAAGTCTATGCACGCTCCGTGAACAAGGCCCTGGGCCCGACCTGGCAGGGCGTGGACGGCACCGGCTACACCATCTGCTTTGATGACGGCGCGATCTACCACGGTGTCATTTCCTGGGCGCTGCCCGAAGTCTGGCCCGGCGCGGTCTACAGCCTGGAGGTCGGCGCAGTGGGCACCGAAGGCGTGTTGACCATCGACGACACGCACCGCGACATCATCCTCGCCACCAACCTGATCCAAAGCGAAGGTTATGCGCCGGACAAACGCCGCCACGTCGATTTCCTGACCAGTTATCCGGTCGGCGACATGGCGCTGGGCGAACTGCGCGGACCGATGCGCGAGGAAACCAATTCGTGGTTGAATCGGGTATCGCTGGGCGTACCCACGCAACACGCCACCGCGGCGGAAGGCCATAATCGGCTGATGCTGACAAAGGCCATCGACCTGTCGGCGCGGCTGAAAAAACCGGTGCAGTTGCCGATTGCGCCCGGGCAAGAAAAAATTTAATAAAAACAATAACTTACTGTTTTTCACGGAGGGGCGCCATGAAAATGCTGATGCTGGTCCTGGCCTTGGGTGCGGTTCCCGGCCTTGCTGTCGCACAGAACGCAGCGTTCCCGAAAAAACCGGTGCGCATGATCATCCCCTACGCCCCCGGCGGCGCCACTGACATCGTGGCGCGCCAGGTGGCCAACCAGCTGAACGATGCCTGGGGCCAGTCGATCATCGTCGACAATCGCGCCGGTGCATCGGGCAACATCGCGCTGGAAATGGCGGCACGCGCCATCCCCGACGGTTACACGTTGTTCGTCGGCAACGTTTCGACCAACGCCATCAACGAGACGACTTTTGCCGAAGTATTGAAGGTCAAGCCGTCCAAGGATCTGGCAGGCGTCACCAACCTGGTGGAGATTCCGCACATCCTCGCCGCTGGCGCCAATGTACCGGCGAAAACGGTGCGCGAACTGATCGATTACTCGAAGCTGCCGACCACCAAGCTCAACTACGCCTCAGCCGGCATCGGCACCTATCCGCACCTCGACATGGTGGTGTTCCTGAAAGCTTCAGGCGCCAACGCCACCCACGTCCCATACAAGGCGGGCGCCGGCGGCATGGTGCCCGGCGTGCTCGGCGGCGAAACCCAGATCATGTTCGTCAATCTGGCCTCGACCATCGAGCATGTCCGCAACAACCGTATGAAGGCGCTGGCCACCGCGGCGCCCAACCGCCTGCCTGAACTGCCGAATGTGCCGACGATGAAGGAAGCCGGTTTTGCCGGTGTCGGCACCAATGCCTGGAACGGGATGTTCGCGCCGGCCGGCACGCCGCCCGCCATCGTCAATTCGATACACGCCAGGGTCACCGAGGTGATGCAGCGCCCGGTGCTGAAGGAGCAGCTCGCCAAAATGATGATGGCCGTTTCACTGAGCGTAACACCCGAGGCCTACACAGCGTTCGTGCGCGGCGAAACTGAAAAATGGGCGAAAGTTGTCCGCGAAAACAACATCCGGATCGAATAACGAGAGATGTGTCATCAAACCAAAACAAAAATAAAATCCATAACCCGAGGAGGAATCCAATGATTTTCAAACGTACCTTGTTCGTAACTGCCGCCTGTGCCCTGCTGTCCGCGTCATACGCCGGAGCCCAGGCCAAGACTGATTACCCTAACCGTCCGCTGCGCATGATCGTGCCGTTTGCGCCGGGGGGCGCGTCGGATTTTGTCGGTCGGATCATCCAACCGGCGATGGCCGACTTGCTGAAACAGCAGGTTGTTGTGGATAACCGTCCGGGCGCCGCCGGCAACATCGGCGTCGAAACCGCCGCGCGCGCCAGCGCTGACGGCTACACCTTCCTGCTCGGCAATGTCGGCACGACGGCGATCAATCCGGTCTACTACACCAAGTTCCCGTTCAAACCGTTGAAAGACCTGATCCCGATTACGCAGTTGGTCGACGTGCCGGGCAGTCTGGTGGTACATCCCTCACTGCCGGCGAAATCAGTGAAAGAACTTATTGCCTACATGAAGGCCAATCCCAACAAGCTTAACTATGGCTCGCCAGCACCGAGCAGCGCCAATTCGCTCGAAGCCCGGATGTTCCTCATCGCCACCGGCACCACGGCCACCGAAGTACCATACAAAGGCGGCGCCGGCCCGGCCACCGTCGGCCTGCTGGCCAACGAGGTGCAGTTCATGTTCGCCACCTACTCATCGACCCTGCCTTTTGCCAAACAGGGGCGGTTGCGCATGCTGGGTATTATTGCGCCGGAGCGCAGTCCCTCCATGCCCGACATGCCGACCATGCGCGAGCAGGGTTTCGACATGGTCGTTGGTTCATGGCAGGGGCTGTACGTGCCTGCCGGCACACCTGCGGCTGCGGTCAAGACCTTGTTTAAAGTCGGCCAGGACACCATGAAAGACCCCACCGTCATCAAGCGCCTGGGCGACAGTGGCGTGAGCATTGTCACCAGCAAAAGCCCCGCGGATTTCACTGCCTTTGTCAAAGGCGAGACCGAACGTTTTGGCAAAGCGATCCGCGAATCAAAAATCCAGACCGAATGATGGCTCTTCGCATAACCCGACCAAGGACGCAAGGATGAGACTCGGAACGTTCATGATGCCGCTCCACCCGCCCGGGAAGAGCTATCCGCAATCGCTGCGCGAGGATCGCGAGGCGATCATCCTCGCCGACAAATTGGGCTTTGATGAAGCCTATGTTGGTGAGCATGTCACTGATGCTGCGGAAACAGTCACCCACTGCATGACTTTTCTCGCCAGCCTGATTTCGGAAACCAAGCGCATCAAGCTCGGTACCGGCACCATCAACATTCCGTGTTCCCACCCCGCCGCCATCGCGGCCCAGGTTGCGATGATGGACAACCTGCTCGAAGGCCGCTTCATCATGGGCATCAGCCCCGGCGGCCTGGCTTCCGACGCTGAAGTCTTCGGCAACCTCGACCGCGATCGCAATGCGATGTTCGTCGAGGGCATCAACATGGTGCTGAAAATCTGGGAATCCGAGCCGCCCTACAACCTCGAAGGCAAGTTCTGGAAAGTCACCACCGAGAAAACCATGATCCCGGAAATCGGCCAGGGCAGTATCCTGAAGCCGTTCCAGAAACCGCATCCGCTGATCGTCGGCACTGTGGTCGCGCCCTTCTCAAAGGGCGTCATCGCCATGGCCGAGCGCGGCTGGCAGCCGATCTCCGCCAACTTCCTGATGCCGGAATGGGTCAAGACGCACTGGCCGAATTACGCCGAAGGCAAGAAAAATATCGGCGAAGTGGCCAACACTGCCGACTGGCGCATCGCCAAAAGCATTTTTGTTGCCGACGATGAAGCCACCGCACAGCGCTATGGCAAGTCAGCGGAAGGCCCCTACCATTTTTATTTCAAGCAGCTGGTGCGTAAACTGGTGGGCTTCAGCGGCCGCGGCAACCTGTTCAAGGTTGACCAGAACATGCCGGATTCGGCGATCACACCGGAATACGTCACCGACAAACTGGTGCTCGCCGGCACCGTCAACAGCGTGGTCGACCAGATCCTCGCGTTCCGCGAACAGGTCGGCGATTTCGGCATGCTGGTGTATGCCTGCCACGACTGGATCGATCCCAAGCTGGCCAAACGTTCGATGGAATTGATGGCTGAACAAGTGATGCCGGCTGTCAATGCCGCCATCGCCAAAAAAGACAGCAAAGCCGCCTGATCAATCTTCAAAGTAATAAGCGAAGGAGCAACACGTTGTTCAACGTCGCAGTCGTCGGTATGGGCTGGTGGGGCAAGATCATTGTCCCGCTGCTCAAGACCAGTAAAAAAATCAACGTCAACACCGTAGTTGAACTCAATGCGGCAGGCATAGCCGATTTTGCCAAACAGCATAACGTCAAGGTCGTCACCGACCTCAACGCCGTATTAAAAGATCCGACGATTCAGGGCGTGGTGCTGTGCACACCGCACACCCAGCACACCGAGCAGATCATCGCCGCGGCCAATGCCGGCAAACATGTATTCTGCGAAAAACCGCTGTCGATGACCCGCGCTGATGTGCTGCGCGCGATCAAGGCCGTCAATGACAACAAGGTTACACTCGCTGTCGGACACGAGCGGCGCTTTGAGCCGCCGGTATTGGAAGCGATGCGCATCATTCAATCCGGCGAACTGGGCATACCGCTGCAGGTCGAGGCCAATTTCAGTCAGGACAAATTCCTGACACTGGCCGCGGACAACTGGCGGCTTTCCGGGAAGGAAGCCCCGGCCGGTCCGATGACGGCCACCGGCATCCACCTGCTCGATTTGTCGGTGGGCGTGTTCGGAGAAGCCGAGCGTGTGTTCGCCAGCGTCAAACAACTCGGTAGCCAGCTCGTGAACGGCGATACATTGGCGATCCTGGTGACGTTCAAGAACGGCGGCCATGCGCTGATCAGCGCGATACTCGCCACGCCCTTCGAAGGCCGCTTCGCGGTGTATTGCAACAAGGGCTGGATCGAAGTCCGCGACAAGACCCACCCCGAAGCGCCCGAAGGCTGGGTAATGACCAAGACGTTGCGCGGCGGCAAGAAGGAAGTCCGCGAGTTTCCGCCGGCGCCGAACGTGCTGGCCAATCTCGAAGCGTTTGCCGATGCCGCCGAGGGCCGCGCGCCCTACCCGGTGCCGCAATCGCAGATGATCGCCAATATTTCTGCGCTCGAAGCCATTTTCAAATCGGCTGCGACGGGCACCATCGTCAACGTCGAGTCCTGACCGCGATTGCCGCGTGACTACTCCCGCCACTCAACCCAGCCACGCTGACCTCGTTGCCCGCGCGCAGGCACTGGTGCCGGTGCTGCGCGAGCGTGCGCCGCGCACCGAGGAGCTGCGACGCATACCCGACGATACGATCAACGATTTACACGCCAGCGGCCTGTTCCGCATGCTGCAGCCCAAACGCGTCGGTGGCAGCGAATTGTCTTATGAGGCCATCGTTGAGCTGACGGCCATCATCGGCCGCGGTTGCGGTTCAACTGCCTGGGTGCTGGCCAATCTCGCCAATCATCACTGGATGCTGGCGCTGTGGCCGCGCGATGCGCAGAATGAAATCTGGGGGCCGTCGGCCGATGCGCTGACGGGCTCGGCACTGATGTTCCCCGCCGGCCATGCCGAACGCGATGGTCACGGTTTCCGTTTGTCCGGCCACTGGAAATTTTCCAGCGGCATCGACGCCAGCGACTGGTGCATGCTCGGCGGCATCACCAGCAGCGCCGAAGGCGAACTCCCGCAATATTATGTGTTTCTGGTGCCCAAGGCCGATTACAAGGTCATCGACACCTGGCATGTCGCAGGCCTGCGAGGCACCGGCAGCAAGGATGTCGAGGCCAGCGAAATTTTTGTGCCTGCGCATCGAGCATTGACCGTCGAACAGATGAAAGGCGGCGTTGCGCCCGGTGGGGAAACCGCTGCTTTGTACCGGCTTCCGGTGTTCGACATGTTTCCCTATGTGGTGGCCGGTGCGGCGCTGGGCATCGCGCAAGGCGCGATCGAAGAGTTCAGAGTTGATATCCGCCATCGCATCACGGCTTATGCCACGACCCTGCTTGCCGATTACGCAACCACGCAGGCGCGACTGGGCCACGCGGCGTCGGCGATCTCGGCTGCAGAACGTATCCTGATCGGCAATTGCAAAGAAGCCATGGCACTGGCTGCAAGCAATGCCATACCGGCGCGTGACTTGAAAATCCGCATGCGCCGCGATGGCGCCTATGCCGCGCACCTGTGCACCGAAGGCGTCGATCTGCTGTTTGGTGCCGGTGGTGGAGAATTTCTTTATAATCAACAAGTTATACAGCGTTCTTTCCGCGATATTCACGCCGCGAACAGCCATTACGCGCTGGCCTGGGATATCGCCACCACGATGGCCGGCAAGTCCCTGCTCGGCATCGCCGCCGACCTGCCGACGCTATAGCGCTGATGGCTGATGCAACCGCACCGGCCAGCCCGGACCTCGACCCGCGCGACTTCCGCAATGCGCTGGGCGTGTTTGCCACCGGCGTTACCATCGTCACCACCAAGACTTCCGCCGGCGAACCCATAGGCCTGACCGCGAATTCGTTCAGCTCGGTTTCACTGTCGCCTCCGCTGGTGCTGTGGAGCTTGTCCTTGCGTTCACCCAATCTGCCGATTTTTCTGCAGGCAACGCATTTTGCAATCAATGTACTGGCACACGACCAGATTGCGCTGTCGCAACGTTTTGCCAAACCGGTACCGCGCAAGTTCGAGGGTGTCGCGCACGATTTCGGCGCTCACGGCATGCCGCTGCTCGAAGGCGCGGCTGCGCAGTTCGAGTGCCGCACAGAAGCACGGCATTACAGCGGCGACCACGTGATTTTCATCGGCCATGTATTGCACTACAGTTATGCCGACCGTGCGCCGCTGGGGTATTGCCACGGTCGTTATGTCACCAT
>JAYUYQ010000306.1:0-3557 GCA_043752435.1 Betaproteobacteria bacterium | reverse complement strand
GTTCCGCGCCCTCGCCGGCGAAGCGCTGTTTGAGGTCGGCGGATTGCAGCGCTTTGGCCAGTTCGCTGCCCAGCCGCGCAGTGATCTCGGCCGGGGTTTTCACCGGCACCACCAGGCCCCACCAGAATTCGGCGGTGTAGTCGTTCACGCCGGCTTCGGCGATGGTCGGCACCTGCGGCATGAAGCTGGTGCGCTTTTCGCTGGCCACACCCAGCGCCTTCATCCGTCCGGCCTGCACCTGGGTCATCGCCGAGGGCAGGCTGGTCATCACCAGTTGGATGTGACCGCCCATCAGGTCGGTCAATGCCGGCGCCGCACCCTTGTACGGCACGTGCACGATGTTGATATTGGCCATGCGCTTGAACAGTTCCGTGGCCATGTGGTTGTGGCTGCCGGTGCCGGTGGAGCCGTAGTTGACTTGCCCCGGTTTCGATTTCGCCAGCGCAATAAACTCGCGCACGGTTTTCACAGGCAGTGACGGATGAACCACCATCAGCAGCGGGCCGCGCGCCATCATCCCGACATAGGCGAAGTCGGCGATCGGTTCGTAAGGCAGCTTGGGCCGCAGCGCGGCGTTGGCGACGAAGGACGCCTGGATGTTGAGCATGCTGTAGCCGTCGCCCGGCGACTTGGCGACATTCTCGGCACCGACGATGCCGCCGCCGCCAGAACGGTTTTCGACGACGATCTGCTGGCCGAGCCCGGGGCTCATCGCCTGCGCGGTGATGCGCGACAACACGTCGTTGCTGGCGCCGGGAGGAAAGGGTACGACCAGGCGGATCGGTTTGGCCGGCCAGGCCTGCGCATGCGCAGTGCCGATGGCCGTTACAGTGAAAGCAGTAAAAATGAGGACGCCGAACCCAATTCGCATGCACTTCATCCGTTTCTCCTCGTATTACCGGGTGCTGTTGTGGGTCGTGACGCCCACAGATTTAACGGGCCCCAGTTTTACCGGATTTCCATGCCGTTGGCGATCTGGCGTTCGATGAGGCGCGATTCATTGCGCAGCAGGGTCGACAGTTCCTGGATGCGGCGATCGGCCATGCGGCTGGAAATCGCCGAAATCGACAACGCCGCGAAGGGCACGCCACTCTGGTTGCGCAGCACCTGGCCCAGCGAGCGCACACCCGCCAGTGTCGGGGTTTCGCGCACGGCATAACCGAGTTTCTGCGCTTTGCGTGCCTGCGACAGCAGCGTGGTGCCGTTGAGGCCGTGTTCCTGCAGTCGCGGTTCGTTGCTGGTGATGATGCTGCGGAATTCTTCTTCAGGCAGCGCCGCGAGAATGGCGAGGCTGCCGGTGCCCACGCCCAGCGGCCGCCGCACGCCGACTTCGAGGGTGAAGGTTTTGATCGGGAAGGTGCCTTCGTGGCGGTCGATGCAGACGGCATCGAGGCCGCTGCGCTGGGTCAGGAATATGGTGTCGCCGGTGGCCTCAGCAATGCGCGTCATCGCCGGATGGCAGATTTCACGCAGGTTGAAGCGGGGTGCTGCGGTCAGCCCGAGTTCGAAGGCCATCGGGCCGAGGAAATAACGGTGGGTCTCCGAGTCCTGCTGCACCATGCCTTCGTGCGCCAGGCATTTCAGCATGCGGTGTACAGTCGGACGTTGCAGGTTGGTGCGCGTGGCGAGATCGAGCAGCCGCGAGCCGGAACGGTTGTGTGCGGCGATTTCACGCAGCAGCAACAACGCGCGTTCAATGCTTTGGGTGCCGGTCAGACGACCTTGATTGTCGTCGTCGGAGTTTTTCGCGTTAGCCATGAGTTATTTATCCGAACTAGTCCGAATCGTGAGACTTGGGAGGCTGGATTATGCCACCGTGTCCGTCCTAGCGGAATAGCCTGTCCTGTGCTATCTTTTCGGGGCCTATTTCGCACTCATAAATCTGTTTTGTCCAGATACCGGACAGCAATATCAGGCCGTCCACGCCCCCATTCGTCACCCATTTACCCCATTTTTGACCCATCCCGGCAGCCTTGAGGCTGCCGTTGTCATACAGGAGTCCCGCCCATGACTGCTTCACTCCCCCCAGCTACCGTCCGCCAGTCGGCCGGCGCCCAATTCCGCGCTGCAGTCGCTGCCGAAAAGCCACTGCAAATCGTCGGCGCGATCAACGCCTACCATGCCCGGCTCGCCGAGCGCAGCGGCTTCAAGGCCATTTACCTGTCCGGTGGCGGTGTAGCGGCCGGTTCGCTGGGCGTGCCCGATCTGGCGATCAGCACGCTGGATGATGTGCTGACCGATGTCCGGCGCATCACCGATGCCTGCAACCTGCCGCTGCTGGTGGACGTCGATACCGGCTTCGGCGGCGCCTTCAACATTGCGCGCACTGTGAAGTCGCTGATCAAGTTCGGCGCGGCTGCCATGCACATTGAAGACCAGGTCATGCAAAAACGCTGCGGCCACCGGCCGAACAAGGAAATCGTCAGCAAGGACGAGATGGTCGATCGCATCAAGGCGTCGGCCGATGCCAAGACCGACAGCAATTTTGTCATCATCGCGCGCACCGACTCGCTGGCGATCGAGGGTCTGGAGGCCTCGATCGAACGCGCGGTGGCCTGCGTCGAAGCCGGCGCGGACATGATTTTCCCGGAGGCGATCACCGACCTGCCGATGTACAAAAAATTCGCCGATGCGGTGAAGGTGCCGATCCTCGCCAACATCACCGAGTTCGGCAAAACTCCGTTGTTCACCACCGAAGAACTCGCCAGCGCCAACGTGGCGATGGCGCTGTATCCGTTGTCGGCGTGGCGCGCGGCCAATGCTGCGGCACTGAAGGTGTATCAAAGCATCCGCAAGGACGGCCATCAAAAAAATGTGGTCGGCCTGATGCAGTCGCGTGACGACCTTTACGACTATCTGGATTACCACGACTACGAGCAGAAACTCGACGCGCTATTCAAGCGTGACAAGTAATCAGGCCCACCCATTCATTCTGCGGGAAAGTAAATCGCGATGACCGGCATACTGCTGTCCAAAGGGTTTGTAGCGCAATTCGGCACCGAGCTTCAGGCGGCAGCCAAGGCGACGGGCGTCAACCTGCATATCATTCATCTGCCTGACGACGCATCGCAGCGTTTGTCTTCAGCCGATATTGCAAAAATAGAAGTGGCGTATCTGACTCGCGATATCCGTTTCTCTGATCTTTACGCCAGCTTTGGCGATACCGTAAAAACGGCTGCGAATCTGAAATGGGTGCATTTCACCAGCACCGGCATCGATCAGCATCCGTTCATGCCGGCATTGGCCGAGCGCAAGGTACGGCTGACCACGTCAGCCGGCACCAATGGGGAGCCGGTCGGACAAACCGCGTTCTGCGGCCTGCTGATGCTGGCGCGGGGGTTTCCGCGCTGGCTGGCTGCGCAGCGCGAACGGCGCTGGGATCCCGCCCGCGGCAAGGACACCCCGCGTGACCTGGAGGGTCAGACGGTGGTGATCGTCGGCCTCGGTACAATCGGGGCGACAGTGGCAAAGCTGTGCAAAGCACTCGGCATGAAAGTGATCGGTCTGCGCCGCAGCCCGAAACGCGATGATGATCCGGTTGATGAAATGCATACCTT
>JAYUYQ010000305.1:0-8954 GCA_043752435.1 Betaproteobacteria bacterium | reverse complement strand
AAAAGCTTCCGGACCAGTCGATCACCGTGGTGCACCGCGCCGACGGCTCCGGCACCACGTTCATTTTCACCGACTACCTGAACGAAGTCAGCAGCGCGTGGAAAGACAAAGTCGGCAAAGGCGCCGCCGTCAAATGGCCCGCCGCCACCTCGGTCGGCGGCAAGGGTAACGAAGGTGTTGCCGCCACCGTAGGCCGCGTCAAGGGTGCGGTTGGTTATGTCGAATACGCCTACGCCAAGAAAAACAATATCCCGCATCTGCAGTTGCGCAACCTTGACGGCAAATATGTCGATCCAGACGACAAGACTTTCGCTGCCGCCGCTGCCGGCGCCGACTGGTTCAGCGTGCCGGGCATGGGAGTTTCCCTGGTAAACCAGAAGGGCGCCGATGCCTGGCCCATCTCCGGCGCCACTTTCGTGCTGATGTACAAGAACCCGGCAGACAAGGGTAACGCCCAGGAAGTGCTGAAATTCTTCGAATGGTCATTCAAGAACGGCAAACAAATGGCGCTGGAACTGGACTATGTTCCGCTGCCGGATGTGCTGACCAAGGCGATTGCCGAAAAAGTCTGGACACAGATCGCCAAGTAACCTGCAGGCTGCGCAAGGAGTGCCCGGAAGGGTGCTCCTTTGTTGTTTTTAAAGACAATATATTTGTTCGAGTTTCATTTTCGGAGCATTCATGAGCACCTCACCCGCGGACAGCGGTATCCTTGCTGACCAACGACAGTTGGGCATCAGCCAAGAACAGAGAGCGTTCATGAATCCGCCAACCGCAGACAGCGGCATGCTTGACCAGCAACGCCTTAACATCGGCAGAAAACAGCGTTTTCAGGATTTCATATTTCACAAGCTCACCCTGAGCTTTTCTTTGATTGTGCTGGTCTCGCTGATCGGCATCATCGCCTCCCTCGCCGTAGTGGCATGGCCGGCACTCCAGAAATTCGGCATCGGGTTCATTTGGCGTGTCGAGTGGGACATCATCAATGAAGAATTCGGCGCAGCGATCGCGATTTTCGGCACGCTGGCCAGCGCCACCATCGCCATATTGATCGCAATGCCCTTGAGTTTCGGCATCGCTCTCTTCCTTACCGAGACCTGTCCAACCTGGCTGCGGCGGCCACTGGGCACCGCCATTGAGCTGCTCGCCGCCGTGCCTTCGATCATCTACGGCATGTTCGGCCTGTTTATCTTTGCACCCCTGTTTGCCGAGTATGGACAGCCCGCGCTGCAATCGACCCTCGGCCAGATGCCCCTGATTGGCCCGCTGTTTGGCGGCGCCATGAACGGCATCGGCATTCTCGCGGCGGGCCTGATACTCGCCTTCATGATCCTGCCCTTCATCGCAGCGGTGATGCGCGATGTGTTTGAGATTGTTCCAGCCATACTGCGAGAGTCAGCCTATGGGGTGGGCTGCACGACCTGGGAAGTGGTGCGCCACATCGTGCTCCCCTACACGCAGCAGGGTGTCATTGGCGGCGTGATGCTGGGCCTGGGCCGCGCACTTGGCGAAACCATGGCAGTCACCTTTGTCATCGGCAATTCGCAGCGCATCAGCGCATCCCTGTTCTCTCCCGGATCCTCAATCGCTTCAACTTTGGCCAATGAATTCGGAGAGGCGGCCGACTTCCACCTGTCGACGCTGTTTGCCCTGGGCCTGCTGCTTTTTGTCATCACCTTCGTGGTACTGGCAGCGGCCAAAATCCTGATCATCCGGACCGAGCGAGCCAAGGGCCTGAAAACCTGAACCAGACCAACCCGAACGGACAGAAACCATGGACCAGAACTTGTATCGCAGACGTATCTTCATCAACAGGATTGGCATTTCGTTGTCCATGCTGGCCATGGCCATGGGGTTGTTTGTGCTGCTCTGGATCATGTCCGTCCTGTTCATCAACGGCTTCAAGGCACTTGACTTCAACATGTTCTTCCAGTCAACCCCCGCCCCGGGCACCGAGGGCGGCGGTCTCGCCAATGCCATCGTCGGCAGCCTGATGCTGGTCGGATTCTCGACCCTGGTCAGCACACCCATCGGCATTCTTGCCGGCGTCTATCTGGCCGAATACGGTGATACCAGCAGGACCGCGGAAATCACCCGGTTCATGACCGACATCATGCTCAGCGCCCCCTCGATTGTGCTGGGGCTGTTTGTTTATGCGATTCTGGTTGCCCAGGTTCAACATTTTTCCGGCTGGGCGGGAACCATTGCGCTGTCACTGATCGCGATTCCCGTCGTACTCCGGACCACCGAAAACATGTTGCGGCTGGTGCCCGGCAGCTTGCGTGAAGCCGCCTTTGCCCTGGGCGCACCGCGATGGAAAGTGGCCACCATGGTCACCTTGCGTGCGGCCAAGAGCGGCGTTGTGACGGGTGTGCTGCTGGCACTGGCCCGGATCAGCGGCGAGACGGCCCCCTTGCTCTTTACCGCACTGAATAACCAGTTCTTCTCACTGAACATGAACGGCCCCATGTCCAACCTGCCGGTGGTGATCTTCCAGTTTGCACTGAGCCCCTATGACAACTGGGTGCGCCTGGCCTGGGGCGGCGCCCTGCTGATCACGTTGACGGTGCTGGTACTGAATATCCTGGCGCGCGTGTTCTTCCGGGAAAAAATTTCCAACTGATAAACCAGATTTATCTGACCGCAACCATTACTGAAGAAACCCAAAGAGCCCGTTATGAGCGAAAGCCCGGAACAAGCACTCAAGACCGCGATACAAATCCGCAATCTGAATTTTTATTACGGAAAATTTCAGGGTCTTAACAATATCAATCTCGACATAGCCGAGCACAAGGTGACCGCGTTCATCGGACCTTCGGGTTGCGGAAAATCCACGCTGCTGCGGACACTGAATCGCATGTACAGCCTGTATCCGGGCCAAAGGGCCGAAGGCGAGATCAACTTTTACGGCCAGAACATCCTGGATTCCAAGCAGGACCTGAATTTGTTGCGCGCCCGGATCGGCATGGTTTTTCAGAAACCGACCCCATTCCCCATGTCGATCTACGACAACATTGCTTTTGGTGTGCGGCTCTACGAAAATCTCGCCAAAGGCGCAATGGATGAACGCGTGGAATGGGCACTGACCAAGACTGCGCTGTGGAATGAGGCAAAAGACAAACTTAACCAGAGCGGTCTCGCCCTGTCAGGCGGCCAGCAGCAGCGCCTGTGCATTGCGCGTTCTGTCGCGGTGAAACCATCGGTGATTCTGCTTGATGAACCCACCTCCGCGCTGGATCCGATCTCAACCGCCAAGATCGAAGAACTGGTCCACGAACTCAAATCGGAATACACGGTGGCAATCGTGACCCACAACATGCAGCAGGCCGCCCGGGTTTCCGACTTCACTGCGTACATGTATATCGGCGAAATGATCGAATACGGCGAAACCAGCCGCCTTTTCATCAAACCGCAGAAGCAGGCGACGGAAGATTACATCACCGGTCGTTTCGGTTAAGTCTGCGATTGGCTGGGCACCGACGGCTCGCACTAGTATGTGACGGACACCACCTTTGCAATTGCCGCGGCGCATTGCTTGACCAGAGTCTGCGCCTTGCCCTCCACCATAACCCTGATCACGGGCTCGGTACCAGAGGGTCGCAACAGCACCCGCCCGGTATCACCTAACGCCCGCTCCGCCGATGCCACCGCCTTTTTCACCTGGGGGGCGGCAACAATTTGACGGGCGGCGCCATTCTTAACCCGCACATTAATCAGCACCTGCGGATACAGCGCAAAATCCACCGCTTTGGCCAGCGTGGTTTTGGCGCCGAGTAAAGCTTGCAGCACCTGCAGCGCGGAGACGATGGCATCGCCGGTCGTGTGTTGATCAAGACAGATAATATGGCCTGAATTTTCACCGCCCAGCGGCCAGCCGCGCGCTTCCAGCATCTCCAGCACATAACGGTCGCCGACTTTGGCACGGGCGAACGGAACTTTTAATCTGGCCAGTGCCTGCGCCATCGCCAGGTTGGTCATCTGCGTGCCGACAACACCGCCCTTCAGAACCCGCGAACGCTTGCGATGCGCCGCAATCACATACAGCAGCTCGTCGCCGTCATAGATGCGTCCCGCAGCATCTGCCATGATCAGGCGGTCGCCGTCGCCATCAAGTGCGATACCGAGGTCAGCTTTGGCTTTTTTTACTGCGCGCTGCAACGATTCCGGATGGGTCGCGCCGACGCCCTTGTTGATGTTAAAACCGTCGGGGGCCGCTCCGACCGTCACCACATCCGCCCCCAGCTCATGGAACACGTGCGGTGCGATGTGGTAGCCGGCGCCATGCGCGCAATCCACGGCGATGCGCAAGCCGCGCAGATCGAGGTTGGCAGGGAACGTGCTTTTGCAGAATTCGATATAACGTCCCGCCGCATCCTCGACACGCCGCGCCTTGCCCAGCTTCGAGGACGAGGCGCAGTGCAGCGGTTTGTCGAGCGCAGCCTCGATCGCGGTCTCGGTCGCATCGGCAAGCTTGGCGCCTGTCGCGGAAAAAAACTTGATGCCGTTATCCTGATGGGGATTGTGCGAAGCGCTGATGACGATGCCGGCCGACAGCCGCAACGCACGCGTCAGGTAGGCCACGCCCGGCGTCGGCATCGGACCCACCAGCAGCACATCAACACCGGCCGCCGACAGCCCTGCTTCCAGCGCAGACTCCAGCATATAGCCGGAAACCCGGGTGTCCTTGCCGATCAGCACCGCCGGGCGTTCACTGCCGGCCTTGCGCGCCAGCACCTTGCCTGCGGCATAGCCGAGGCGCATTACGAAGTCCGGGGTAATCGGCGCTTCCCCTACTGTGCCGCGGATGCCGTCGGTGCCGAAATATTTTCTGGTCATTGCTGAGGATTGAGGATTGAGGATTGAAGATTGAAGATTGAGGGGGAGTTTACTCAATCCTCAATCCTAGGCAACTCAATCCTGATTTAAGGCGGTCCAGACCGCCAGCGCATCCCGTGTCGCCGCTACATCGTGCACCCGCACGATGGCAGCACCCCGCTGCACCGCAAACAACGCCGCCGCAATACTGCCCGCAAGGCGATCACCGGGGTCGCTGCCGGTCAACTTGCCAATCATCGACTTCCGCGACAGCCCCGCCAGCACCGGCACAGTCAGCGCTGCCAATTCATCCAAGCGTCGCAGCAGTTCAAGATTGTGCTCCAAAGTCTTGCCGAAACCGAAACCCGGATCAACAACCATGCGCTCGCGGGCAATACCGGCCTGCTCCGCCGCTGCGATGCGCTGACTCAGGTAATCGCGCACATCAACCACAACATCGGCGTATTGCGGTGAATGCTGCATGGTCTGCGGGTTGCCCTGCTTGTGCATGATGCAGATCGCGCAAGCACTGCCGGCCACAGCCGCCAGCGCGCCCGGCGCCTGGAACCCGTTGACGTCATTGACCATCGCAGCACCTGCCGCCACTGCTTCACCCATCAACTCCGGTTTTTGCGTATCAACCGACAGCGGCACCCCGGCATCCGCCAGCGCTTCGAGCACCGGCAGCACGCGGCGCCGCTCTTCATCCAGCGTCACAGGGCCGGCGCCTGGTCGTGTGGATTCGCCGCCGACATCCAGCAGGTCGGCACCTTCGTCGATCAACTGCCGCGCGTGCGCCACGGCAGCTGCTGCCGAAAAAAACCGCCCGCCATCGGAAAATGAATCCGGGGTGACGTTGACCACACCCATGATCAGCGGGCGGGCGAGTGACAGCCTGAAATTGCCGCATTGGAGGAACATCGCCGGTCGCCACCCAAAAAAATGGTGGCGGAAAATTCCGCCACCCGGTTTGACCTTTACAAGCAGATCACTGCCGATTGCACTAACGCAGTGTCAGGCCTCTGCCGCCGGTTTGCTGGTTGCCGTTGCGCCAGGCGTGCTGTCGCGTGGCGGCTTCGGCGGCGGTGAGGCCACCGGCTTGGGCGCGCGCGGCGGGCGCCCCTGCATGATGTCTTCGATCTGCTCAGCATCAATGGTTTCCCATTCCAGCAGCGCCTTGGCCATGGCTTCGACTTTTTCGCGATCTTCCTCGATCAGCCTGCGCGCCAGAGCGTACTGCTGGTCGATGATGCGACGGATCTCGGCATCGACCTGCTGCATGGTCGTCTCCGACACGTTCTTGTGCGTGGTGATCGAACGGCCGAGGAACACTTCGCCCTCGTTTTCACCGTAAACCATCGGACCCAGACTGTCGCTCATGCCCCAGCGCATCACCATGTTGCGTGCCATTTCAGTGGCACGCTCAAAGTCGTTGGAAGCGCCCGTGGTCATCTGCCCCATGAATACTTCCTCGGCAACGCGGCCGCCGAACAGCACTGCGATGTTCTGCAGGATCTGTTCCTTGTCCATGCTGTAGCGGTCTTCCGTCGGCAACTGCATGGTCACACCCAGCGCGCGACCGCGGGGAATGATGGTGACCTTGTGCACCGGATCGGTCCGCGACAGGCGCCGCGCGACCAGCGTGTGGCCGGCCTCGTGGTATGCGGTGTTGCGGCGCTCGTGCTCGGGCATGACCATCGACCGACGCTCGGCACCCATGATGATCTTGTCCTTGGCGCGCTCGAAATCGTCCATGTCGACCAGGCGCTTGTTGCCCCGCGCGGCGAACAACGCAGCCTCGTTGACCAGGTTGGCAAGATCCGCACCGGAGAAGCCCGGCGTGCCGCGGCCAATGATGTCGGCCTTGACGTCAGGTGCCACCGGCACCTTGCGCATATGCACCAGCAGGATCTGTTCGCGGCCGCGGATGTCCGGCAGCGGCACCACGACTTGACGGTCGAAACGGCCCGGGCGCATCAGCGCCGGGTCGAGCACGTCAGGACGGTTGGTCGCGGCAATGATGATGACGCCGGCATTCGGCTCGAAACCGTCCATCTCCACCAGCAGCTGGTTCAAAGTCTGCTCGCGTTCGTCGTTGCCACCACCCAGGCCGGCGCCACGCTGGCGCCCGACCGCGTCGATTTCATCGATGAACACGATGCACGGGGCGTGTTTCTTCGCGTTCTCGAACATGTCGCGCACGCGGGCCGCGCCCACGCCGACGAACATCTCGACGAAATCCGAACCCGAAATCGAGAAAAACGGCACCTTGGCCTCGCCGGCAATGGCGCGCGCCAGCAGCGTCTTGCCGGTACCGGGATTGCCGACCAGCAGCACACCGCGCGGGATGCGCCCGCCGAGCTTCTGGAATTTCGACGGGTCGCGCAGGAACTCCACCAGTTCGGAAACCTCTTCCTTGGCCTCTTCACAACCGGCGACATCAGCGAACGTAATCGTGTTGTTGTTCTCGTCGAGCAAGCGCGCACGGCTCTTGCCGAACGAAAACGCGCCGCCGCGGCCGCCGCCCTGCATCTGGCGCATGAAGAACACCCACACGCCGATCAAGAGCAGCATCGGGAACCACGACACAAAAATATTCATCAGCAGCGAGGGCTCTTCCTCGGGCTTGGCTTCGACAATGACGCCGTTCTTCAGCAGATCGGTGACCATCCAGATGTCGGAGGGGGCGTAAGTGGTGAACTTTTCGCCGGTGGACTTGACGCCCTTCACCACGCGGCCTTCGATGGTAACCTTGGCAATCTTGCCCTGCTTCACCTCGTCGATGAACTGGGAGTACTCCATGGCCTTCTGCGTGGTCTGCCGCACGTTGAATTGGTTGAACACCGTCATCAACACCAGCGCAATCACCAGCCAGATCGCCATGTTCTTCATCAGATTGTTCAATATCGCTCCTCGTTGCGCGCAGTCTTGGAGACCGCAGTCGCGCTAAAATAACCCTAAGTGATTCAATTCTAAACTCTTTTTTCATGCACCGCAGCAGCAACACCCGCTGCGGAACCTTCAGCCTCTGGCCTTCAGGCCCTTGGCTACGACATACACTTCACT
Organism: Betaproteobacteria bacterium; assembly: GCA_043752435.1. Lineage (GTDB taxonomy): Bacteria > Pseudomonadota > Gammaproteobacteria > Burkholderiales > SG8-41. The sequence continues at coordinate 1,073 of JAYUYQ010000305.1, read as the reverse complement.
GGAGCGGCTGCGGGAGGCATCAGGCTTGCGGATCATGACCTGGACAAATTTGCGCCGGATATCCGCCACCAGTGCCTCAAACCCTGATCCCTGGAACAGTTTGACCAGGAAATTCCCTTGGGGTTTCAGATGGTTGACGGCAAATTCCAGCGCCAGTTCAGCCAACCCCATGCTGCGCGCCTGATCCACGCTCGCAACACCACTGATATTGGGGGCCATATCCGAAAGCACAAGGTCAACCCCGCCGCCGCCAATGGCCCGCTCCACCTCCACCAACACTGCGTCCTCGCCAAAATCGCCGCGGATGAAGGTCACGCCGGCGACCGCGGTCATATCCAGCAGATCCACCGCCACCACGCGCCCGGTATCCCCGACCGCGCGGCCGGCGACCTGCGACCAGCCACCGGGTGCCGCACCCAGATCGACCACCGTCATTCCCGGTTTCAGCAGCTTGTCGCGCTCGGCGAGCTGCTGCAGTTTGTATGCCGCGCGCGAACGCATGCCATCCACCTGTGCCCGCCGCACATAGGGATCGTTGACATGTTCCTGCATCCACGCTTTGCTGGTCTTGTTACGAGCCATTCCGCTAAAACCGGTGATTGGTAAATGGTGACTGGTAATTGGTAACTGGTCAGTAGTGGATGATAAATCGTCATTGGAAGCAGCGCATTCAGCCTTCCGGGGTTACCATTCACCAATTACCAGTTACCAGTTACCAGTTACCCATGAAAATATTGACTGCTGCGCAGCGCCGCGCATTAAAAGCCAAGGCACATCATTTGCAACCGGTGGTCCTGGTCGGCGATGCCGGCCTGACACCAACCGTGCTCCGCGAAATCGACATCGCCCTGAAAAGCCATGAACTGATCAAGATCCGGGTATTCGGCGATGACCGTGCCGCGCGCGCCGCAATGATCGAGGCCATTTGCACGCCGCTCAATGCCGTTACCGTGCAGCATATCGGAAAAATCCTGGTGGTCTTCCGTCCACGCCCCGCCGACGAAGTAGCGCCGACCAAACGCGAAATCCGCGAAGCTAACCCTCTGGGCAAAAAATCGGGCGCAAAATCCACG
>JAYUYQ010000304.1:0-8963 GCA_043752435.1 Betaproteobacteria bacterium | reverse complement strand
TTTTCCTGACCTTCTGCAGTTTCATCGGCATGGGCAAGGAGCCGCCGTTCAAGATTGTCGCGGCGATGATGCTCGGCTTCGCGCTGGCCGCGGTGGGTATCGACACAGTGACCGGCCAGTTGCGGCTGATTTTCGGCTGGCATGAACTGATGCGCGGTTTTGACTTCCTGATCGCGGTGATCGGCCTGTTCGGTATCGGCGAGATACTGCTGTCGATGGAGGAAGGCCTGTCGTTCCAGGGTCGCACCGCGAAGATCAACATGCGCATCGTCATTGATACCTGGAAAAAACTGCCTAAATTCTGGCTGACCTCGTTTCGTAGCTGCATCATCGGCTGCTGGATGGGTATCACGCCGGGCGGCGCCACTCCGGCCTCGTTCATGAGTTACGGCATTGCCAAACGCATGTCACCGGATGGCGCGAAATTCGGCACCGGCATGCCGGAAGGCGTGATTGCGCCGGAAACCGCCGCGCATGCCGCCGGTACGGCTGCATTGCTGCCGATGCTTTCGCTGGGCATTCCGGGGTCTCCGACGGCGGCGGTTCTGCTGGGTGGGCTGCTGATCTGGGGCCTGCAGCCGGGGCCGCTGCTGTTTGTCGAACAGAAGGATTTTGTCTGGGGCCTGATTGCCAGCATGTATCTGGGCAACATTGTCGGACTGATCATCGTGCTGACCTGTGTGCCGCTGTTCGCCGCGATCCTGCGCATTCCGTTCTCGATCGTGGCGCCGGTGATCATCGTGATCTGCGCCATCGGCGCTTTCACGGTGAACAATGCGATGCTGGACATCTGGTTCATGCTGCTGTTCGGTGTCATGGGCTACGCCTTCAAGAAACTGTCCTACCCGCTGGCGCCGCTGGTGCTGGCCCTGGTGCTGGGCGACCAGGCGGAGGATGCTTTCCGCCAGTCGATGCTGATGTCGCAGGGTGACGTGCGGGTGTTTTTCTCCAACGGGCTGGTCGGCAGCATCATGGGGCTGGGACTGTTGATGTTGTTCTGGCCGTTGATCGGCAAGCTGAAGGCGGCGCTGAGGAGTTGACGTGCGGGTTGAAGCTTCCCGCGGCTTAAGTTCAACGTGCGAGTTGAGGTTTTCCGCAGCTTTTCAGGACTTACGATAGTCTAAAAAATCCGGCCCGGGCAATCTGCCCGGGCCGGATTTTTTGTTGCCTTGTTTTTTTATTATTTCTTTTTCGCCGCCGTCGGATTGAGGCTGGTGATGCGGCCGCTTTCGGTGCCGGCGGTTTCATCGATCACCGCATTGATCAGCGTGGGTTTGCGCGAGCGCACGGCTTCTTCCACCGCTTTGCGCAATTCCGCCGGGGTTGTGGCATGCACACCGACACCACCGAAGGCTTCCATCATCTTGTCGTAACGCGCACCCTTGACGAACACCGTGGGCGCCAGATCGGGGCCGCCGGTCGGGTTGACGTCGGTGCCCTTGTAAACGCCGTTATTGTTCATCACCACCACGCACACCGGCAGGTTGTAGCGGCAGATGGTCTCGACTTCCATGCCGGAGAAGCCGAAGGCACTGTCGCCCTCCACTGCGATCACCGGCTGGCCGCTGACCACCGCGGCGGCGACCGCAAAGCCCATGCCGATGCCCATCACGCCCCAGGTGCCGACGTCGAGGCGCTTGCGCGGTTTGTACATGTCGACGATGCTGCGGGTGAAATCCAGCGCGTTGGCGCCTTCGTTGACCAGCATGGCGTCCGGGTGGGCCTTGATGATGTCGCGCATCACGTTCAGTGCGCTGTGGAAATTCATCGGCGAAGGATTCTTCGCCAGTGTTTCAGCCATCTTGGCGATGTTCTTGGTCTTGCGTTCATCGATGGCGCCAAGCCAGTCCGCAGACGGCGCGGGCCAGCCTGCCCCCGCGGCGTTGATGGCGCCCAGCATCGCGGATACGCAGGAGCCGATGTCTCCGACCACCGGCGCATCGATGCGCACATTACTGTCGGCTTCCTGCGGCAAAATGTCGATCTGCACGTACTTCTGGCCGCCCCAGGCTTTGTGGTCCTTGCCGCCCCAGGTCTTGCCCTTGCCGTGCGACAGCAGCCAGTTCAGTCGCGCGCCGATCAGCATCACCACGTCCGCCTCGGGAAGCACATAGGAGCGTGCTGCGGCCGCGGACTGTTTATGGTTGTCCGGCAGCAGGCCTTTGGCCATGGACATCGGCAGATAGGGGATGCCGGTTTTTTCGACCAGAGCGCGGATGTCAGCGTCGGCCTGGGCATAGGCGGCCCCTTTGCCGAGCACGATCAGCGGACGTTTCGCGGTTTTCAGCAAATTGAGCGCGCGTTGTACTGCATCCGGTGCCGGGATCTGGCGCGGCGCCGGATCGACGACCTTGATCAACGATGCCATGCCGGCTGCAGCGTCCATGCTTTGCGCGAAGAGTTTGGCCGGCAGGTCGAGGTAGACGCCGCCCGGCCGGCCGGAGACGGCAGCGCGAATGGCGCGCGCGATGCCGATGCCGATGTCCTCGGCGTTCAGCACGCGGAATGCAGCCTTGCACAGCGGTTTGGCGATGGCGAGCTGGTCCATCTCTTCGTAGTCACCCTGCTGCAGATCGACGATTTCGCGCTCGCTGGAGCCGCTGATCAGGATCATCGGGAAGCAGTTGGTGGTGGCGTTGGTCAGTGCGTTAAGGCCATTGAGGAAACCGGGGGCGGACACCGTCAGGCAGATGCCGGGTTTTTGTGTGAGGAACCCGGCGATTGCGGCGGCATTGCCGGCGTTTTGTTCGTGGCGGAAGGAAATCATGCGCATGCCCGCAGCCTGTATTTTGCGCGTGAGGTCGGTGATCGGGATGCCGGGCAGACCGAAAATTGTATCGATGCCGTTGAGTTTGAGGGCATCGATGACCAGGTTGAAGCCGTCGGTCTGTTCGGGTGATTGCGTGTCAGTTGTCATGTTGAGCCGTCTCGTCATCTTGCCGTCAATTAAACAGGCGTTTTACTGGGTGTATCTGCCGCGGAAGGTATGCAGGGCCGAAACTAATGCCGGATCTCTTCGATTTGCGGCAGATCCAAACCAAATAAACGTGGTTTTGATTTAACCGGTGAATGATAGGGGGAAGCGGCTGAACGCACTCTTGACCCCGGTCAATTTTTGCCCCCGGGCCAGTATGGTCGTTCTCGCAATGGGTATTGCCATGCATCAAAAGCGCTCGCGGATACTGCTGCAGGACGTGCTAAATCTTGCCGCGGCGCTTGAGGCGGCTCAGTGTTTCCGGCGACAGGTTGAGGTACGAGGCCAGCTCCTTTTTCGGCAACCGCTCGGCGAGTTCGGTGTGTTTGCGCATGAAGCGTTGCACCCGACCCGGGGCGTTGAGCAGATGCAGGGTGATGGTGTGGGCCATGACTTCGCTCATCAGCTTCATGACTTCAAGCTCGAACTCGGCCTTGATTTTGGCATGTCGTTCGAGGAACGCCGCCCACTGCAGCATCGACAGCTTGGCGGCACGCACGCGGGTGACTGCACGGATCGAATACGGCATGGGGGTCTTCAACCGCCATGCGGCGTAGCTGGTGTCGATGTCGCTTTCGGCGGCAAACCGCAGAATCATTTCCTTGCCCTGCGCATTGGAAACGGTCCGTTTCAGAATGCCGTCGATGATGAAATATTGCTCCATGGCGTGTGTTCCCTGGAGTTCCAGGGTCTCGCCCTTGGTGTAATCGGTAATTTCCAGCAAGGGCTCGAATTCGTTCCACTGCGCCACGCCGAGGTTTTGCAAAACCATGTTCTGCCGCAGTTGCAGGCGGATGATTTTGGATTGGGGGTGCAGCGCAAGCTGAGTCATGAGTGGAGCATAAAAATGCGAATTAAAAACGCGAACATAAACGGGGACGTAAACGGGGACGTAAAACGGCGATGGCGAGCAGGTGTTTGAATTTTATAACTATTTGTTTATTTTAAGTAAATTATTGGAATGGAATCTTGACTTCGGTCAAGGCCCGGGTGGTGACCATTACCTATAGTGGCGTCCTCCCGCTCTCACTATGTACAATTAACAATTAGAAAAACGGGCAAACAGCCCGTCATCTGTCACGGAATTTTTGGAGATCAGCATGGAAGCTTTGAAGGGTGTTCGAATTCTCGACATGACCCACGTGCAGGCAGGGCCGACCTGCTCGCAACTGCTGGCATGGATGGGCGCCGACGTCATCAAGTTCGAACCGCCGCAGGGTGACGCCACGCGCGGCCAGTTGCGCGACGTGCCGAACGCGGACAGCCTGTATTTCACCATGTTGAACTGCAACAAACGCTCAATCACAGTCAACATGAAATCGGCCGAAGGCAAGACGGTTTTCGTTGATTTGCTGAAACAGTGCGACATCGTGATGGAGAACTTCGGTCCCGGCGTGCTCGACCGATTTGGCTTCACCTGGGAAAAAATACACGGGATCAATCCGAAAATCGTCATGGGCTCGATCAAGGGGTTTGGTTCGAGCGGGCCGTATGCCGAATTCAAGGCTTACGAAAATGTGGCGCAGGCGATGGGTGGCGCGATGAGCACGACCGGCATGCCGGACAGTCCGCCGTTTGTCACCGGTGCGCAGATCGGCGACTCGGGCACGGGGCTGCATCTGGCGATCGGCCTCTTGGCCGCATTGCACCAGGCTAACCGCACCGGGCAGGGGCAGTATGTCGAGGTCGCGATGATGGATGGCGTGATGAATCTCTGCCGCGTCAAATGGCGCGACCATCAGCGGCTGACCCGGCAGCCACTGGCCGAGTATTCGGTGCCGACCTACCAGAACATGGGCGAAGTGCCGCGCGCCGGCAACGATTCCGGCGGCGGCCAGCTCGGCAACGCGATTCATTGCAAGCCGCATGGCGCCAACGACTGGCTCTACATCGTTGTGCAGGAAGCGGTGTGGGATGCGCTGGGTAAACGCATCGGACCTGATCTTGGCATGCCGGGTCTGGCCACCGACCCTCAATTTTCGACCATCGGCGAACGCCGCAAGAACCAGCAACTGATGTGGACCCTGATCACCAAGTTCGCGGAGAAATACACCAAGCGCGAATTCATGGCCATCCTCAATCCGCTGGATGTGCCGTGCGGGCCGATCATGTCCACCGAGGATCTCGCCAACGACGAACATATCCGCGGCCGGGACATGTATGTCGAGCTCGACCATCCGCAGCGCGGCAAGTGGTGGAACGTCGGCATGCCGATCAAGCTGTCCGCGTCGCCCGCGGTGATCAAGCGCTCGCCGCTGCTTGGCGAACACACCGATGAAGTGCTGAAGGACGTGCTGGGATACGGCGACGAACAGATCGGCAAGTTGAAGACAGCCGGTGCATTTTCACTGCCGCCGAAGAAAAAATAATTTCCCGATATCAGCACGGGATTTACAGAGGATTGAAAATGAAATTAGCAATTATCGGACAGCAGGATTTTGGCAAAGAAGTGCTGGAAGGCTTTCTTGCGCGCAAGGATGAAGTGGCCGGTGTGTTCTGCGCGCCGGAGAAGCCGGGCGCGAAAGCCGATCCGCTGCGCACCGCCGCCGAAGCGCACGGACTGAAGGTGTTCCAGTTCCCGTCGTTGCGGGTACCGGAAGCGCATGATGCGCTGAAGTCGCTGAGTGTCGATATCGGCGTGATGGCCTATGTGCTGCAGTTTGCGCCGGATACCTTTGTGCAGCTGCCGCGCCTCGGCATGATCCAGTACCACCCGTCGCTATTGCCGCTATACCGCGGCCCGTCGTCGATCAACTGGCCCATCATCCGCGGTGACAGCAAGACCGGACTGACCATTTTCCGCCCGAACGAGGGGCTCGACGAAGGTCCGGTGATCCTGCAGAAAACCTGTGACATTGATCCCGACGAAACCATCGGCGAGGTTTATTTCAACAAACTGTTCCCGATGGGTGTGAAGGCCATCATCGAAGCCGCCGATCTGGTATTTGCCGGCAAGCACAAGGAAACGGTGCAGGACGAGTCGCAGGCCAGTTACGAAGGCTGGTGTCGTGCCGGCGAAGCCCAGATTCATTGGGCCCATCATGTTGATTTTGTTTACAACGTGATCCGCGGCACCAATCCGGCGCCCGGTGCATGGACCACACTGAACGGCAAAAAAGTGCAGATTTTCGATGCCCGCAAACACCTGTTCCGTCGTTTTGCCGATGTTGCCGGCAAAATCGGCGAGGTTTCCGAGGTCACCGAAGAAAGTTTCAAGGTGACGGCGCAGGGTGGTGTGATCGAAGTTCTGCGCGCGCGCGGCGAGGACGGAAAAAAACTCTCGGGTGGCGACTTCGCTCGCGCTCACGGTTTGGCAAAAGGCGCATTGCTCGGCACCTGAATCAAACAACAACGTCCCGTAAGGGTCAAGGCCACACCACGGCGTGGCCTTTTCTTTTGCTGAACAGTAAGTAATTGATTTTATTGAGATTTTTACAATTATTCGGGACGAAAGAACGCACCCATTGTTCCCATCGTGCGTTTATCGGTGCGCTGTGACCGGCGGTCGGAAGAATGACGTTGGCGTGTGACGTTTGGCACTAAGTCCTTAAAAAAACATAATCCTTAGAGGCTAATATCGTAAAATCTATGAAACTCCGTCGTTAAGTCGTTCACCTGAAACATAAAAACAACGCGGAACGGGCGCAAAAGGGATGAAAAAGCTGAGTTTCTGGAAGGCCGACTGGTTTATCGGGTTTATCGTTGCTGTGATCATGCTGATCGCTGCGCGTGGGGACCTGATCCAGAGCCTGGAACGCAAGGCCTACGACCTTGGTGTCCAGGCGGCTGCCCGCACACCGTCTGATCGCATCGCGGTCATCGCCATCGACGATGCCAGCATTGCCAATATCGGTCGCTGGCCCTGGTCGCGCGATGTCCATGCCCGAATGATTGACTTGCTGGCAGGGGCCAAAGCCAAGGTCATTGCCAACACCACGTTTTTTTTCGAGCCCCAACGCGATGCCGGGCTGGTGTATGTCGAGAAGCTGCTGAACCTGCACAATGAACTGTCCGCGCAGGGCGCGACTGATCCCAAGGCGGCTGCGGCCAGCGAAGGTCTGGCGCGGATCGGCGCGGTGCTGACCGAGGCTGAGCAGGCGCTCAACACCGACCGCAAACTCGCCAGCAGCATGAAGAGCGCCGGCAATGTGGTGTTGCCGCTGGTGTTCCAGCAACTGACCGAACCTCAGGGCAATCCGGACAAACCACTGCCGGCCTACGTACTGGCCAGCGCCATACCCGGGCCGCGCGGTGCGGACATGCTGCCGCCCCCGGGGGTGTTTCCCTTATATCCGGTGGCTGAACTGGGGCCGGCAGTAGCCGGCATCGGCCACCTGAACGCCGATATCGACGTCGACGGCGCCGTGCGCGCCGAACCGCTGGTGGTGCGTTATTACGACCAGGTGTTTCCCGCGTTGTCGGTGGTGGTGGCAGCACGCAGCCTGAACTTGGGCACGACCGACATCAAGCCGACTTGGGGTGAGGCGCTGCAAATCGGCAAGCTGCGGGTGCGAACGGATGCCGAGTTGCGCATGCATACCTTCTTTTACGCCGACCGTGAGGGCCGTTCTGCATTCCCGGTGGACTCGTTTTTTGACGTGTTGAGCGGCAAGGTGCCGGCCGCCAAATATCAGGACAAGATCGTGCTGATCGGCCCCACCGCTGCCGGTCTCGGTTCAGCGCAGGTGACGCCGGTATCACCGGCGACGGCCCCGGTGCTGACTCTGGCACATACGGTGTCGAGCATCCTCGGCGAACATTTTTTCGTGACCCCGTCGTGGGGTATCTGGGTGCAGACCGGTGTCTTTTTGCTTGTGGCCTTGTATCTGATTGTGCTGCTGCCGCGGTTGAAGGCGGGTATTGCCGCACTGCTCAGTCTGGCGATCGGCGTGGCGTTGCTCGGCGCGCATTTCGGGCTGATGGTGACGCAGCTGACCTGGATCCAGTTCATGGGCTCGGTGGCGCTGCTCGCCGTGGGCTACGCCGCGCTGACTACCAAACGTTTCCTGGTCACCGAACGCGGCAAGGAAAAATCCGATGCCGAATCCGCAGAATCCAGTCGCATGCTGGGCATCGCCTACCAGGCCCAGGGCCAGCTGGATCTGGCATGGGACAAGTTCCGGCAATGTCCGCTGGCTGACCCGGTTATGGAAAACCTCTACGCGCTGGCGCTGGATTTCGAGCGCAAGCGCCAGTTCAACAAGGCCGAATCGGTGTTCGGCTACATGGCGGAGTTCAATCCCAAATTTCGCGATCTGGAACAGCGGCTGACGCGCGCGAAGGCGATGTCGGAGACGGTGATCCTGGGTGGCTCGCAGGGACATCCTGGCGGCACAATGATGCTGGCCGGCGGCGGCATGGAAAAACCAATGCTGGGCCGTTACCAGATCGAAAAAGAACTCGGCAAGGGCGCGATGGGGGTGGTGTACCTCGGCAAGGATCCGAAGATCGGCCGTGTGGTGGCGATCAAGACCATGGCGTTATCGCAGGAGTTCGAAGGCGACGAGTTGACGGAAGTCAAAGAGCGCTTCTTTCGCGAGGCGGAAACAGCGGGGCGTCTCACGCACCCGAACATCGTCACTATTTATGATGCCGGCGAAGAACACGATCTGGCGTACATCGCGATGGAGTTCCTCAAGGGCCGCGACCTGGTGCCGTACACCAAAGCCGACGCGCTGTTGCCGGTGCCGCAGGTGCTGTCGATCGTTGCGCGTGTCAGCGAGGCGCTGGGCTACGCGCACCAGCAGAACGTCGTGCACCGCGATATCAAGCCGGCGAACATCATGTACGAACCCGGGAGCGATACCGCGAAAGTGACGGACTTCGGCATTGCGCGGGTGACCGATTCCTCGAAAACCAAGACCGGCATGGTGCTCGGCACCCCGTCTTACATGTCTCCTGAACAACTGTCCGGCAAAAAAGTGGAGGGGCGCTCGGATTTGTTCTCACTGGGTGTCACCTTGTACCAGATGCTGAGCAGCAAACTGCC
>JAYUYQ010000303.1:0-8976 GCA_043752435.1 Betaproteobacteria bacterium | reverse complement strand
AATGAAGTAGCAATATGCGAATCAAAATATAGAAAAATTGTCACTATTCAGCGTGGACGAAAACATCCACATCTTCCCTCACCCCTGCCCCCTCTCCCGGAGGGAGAGGGGGGCGCGTAGCGCCGGGTGAGGGAGGTTTTTGACTTTTCGTTCACGCTATAGTTACAAAAAATTACTGTACTAATGAAATGGAATTGGTATTACTAACCAGTCCGTAATTTAAGCTACATTTTGTGAACGAATGAACGCAATGTCGGTCGAAGTTGATATGAAGGTTGACGGTCGCACCCTTGATCACAAGACGCTCGAGCAAATATGCCGCATGGCGTTTCAGCGTATTCGCGAGGGTGAAAAGCCTGCGAAGGTTATCGCCTCGTTCGGTTTCTGCCGCACAACGATCTACAAATGGATGAATGCATCGGCCGGAAGCGGGCGCGGCATCAAGGCGTTGCGCTCCACGCGTGGCACAGGGCACCCACGAAGTCTCACCCCGGCGCAGGAGCGCCAGGTGTTTCGCTGGATCAACGGCCGCAATCCACTTCAGTACGGCTTGGACTTCGGGCTGTGGACGCGTCAGATCGTTTCTATCCTGATCAAACAGAAGTTCGGTGTGCATATGGGAGTCACTGCGGTTGGGAGGTTGCTGGCCAAAATGGGCCTCACGCCGCAAAAGCCGCTGCAACGCGCCTATCAACGTGACCCGCAGGCCATCGAACGGTGGCAGCGGGAGAGCTTTCCGGCCATTGTCTCTAAGGCGAAGCGCCAGGGCGCGCAAATATTCTTCTGGGACGAGTCGGGCTTTCGGGCCGACTCGGTACACGGCAAGACTTGGGGCGTACGCGGCCAGACGCCGGTGGTGCAGCGCCCCGGTCAACGCCAATCGATCTCGGCAGCCTCGGCGGTCAATGCGCGGGGTGGCTTTTGGTTTCAAACGTACAAGGGTGCGCTCAGTGGCGAGTTGTTTGTCGAACTGCTCAAGCGAATGATGCGTCATCGTAAGAAGCCTGTGCATCTGGTCATCGACGGTTTGCCCGCGCATAAGAAAGCCCTGGTGCGCGACTATGTCATCTCCACCCATGGACGACTGACTCTGCATTTCTTGCCCGGCTACGCACCCGACCTCAATCCCGACGAATTGGTGTGGAGCCACGTCAAGCGCACGGGCACGTCACGGCGACCACTGCAGGCAGGCGAGCACTTGGACGAGCGCATCGATGCCGAACTGGCAGCCGTGCAACGCAACCCGAAATTAATACGATCATTCTTTCAAGCTCCATCCGTAGCCTATATTACGGACCGGTGAGTAATGCAACGGCCACGACAGCGACGCTGGATTTCAATGTCACGCTTGCAACGGCCACCCACGCGCTGACCTTGACCGCCGACGAGATCAACCTCGCGGGCGGCGCAGGGTCGGTGACTGGCAGCGGCCTCGTCACGCTGCAGCCGAACAATACGGCGGCTGCGTTCAACATCGGTTCGGCTGCCGGCGCAACGGTCGGCGCGCTGGATCTCGCCGCGGTCGATCTTGCGGCGCTGGCCAACGGGTTTTCCGCAATCAACTTGGGTCATGCTGTCGGCACTCACGCGATCACCATTGGCAACGCCACTTTCCAGGATACGCTCCTGGTGCGCACGCTTGCCGGGGTTCCGTCAATGTAAGTGGTGCGTTGTCCTCGACGGAGAATGTTGCGTTTAATGCCGGCGGCGCGGTGCAGGGCGGCGGTTCGGTCACTGCCCCCGGGTCACCATCGTCGCGGGCGGCATCGGCAGCCTTGGCACGCCGCTGCAGCTCGACACCCCGGATCTTGATGTACAGAACAGCGCGGGCAATGCGGTGATGGCGAATGCCGGACCGGTCAACCTGCTCAATAATTTCCGCAATACCGCAGCCGGCGGCGAATTGCGCCTGATTGCGAACAATGGCGCCATCAACACCGGAGCGGTAGCGGTGCAGAGCGCCGGCGGACGCATCGCGCTGATTGCCAACGATACGACGGGCGGCGCGACCGGCAACGTGATTGTCGGTACCGGGGGCATCGCGTCGGCGGGCGGTGACATCGCCTTGCATGCGGCAGACAACATCACCATCAACGGCGCCATTGCTGCCGGCGCCGGCAACGTGCGCATGCTGGCCGGCACCGGCCCTGGCATCAACGCCGCGCATGCCTCGTTCACAGGGACCAATCCGCCGGCACCGACGGAACTGGCTGCGGATGATTTCGGCTTCATCACATTCAACGCGCCGGTAAGTGCGGCCAACATGGTGCTGGTGTCATCGACTTCGGCGACGCCGACAGTCGTCGACATGATTACGCAGACCGCCGCCGGTGCGATTGCCACCACCGGGGCTCTGTCAGCGGTCACGTTGCGCGGCGCCGGCGCGCCCGGCAACGGCGGCGGTACCATCGATCTCAACGACGCGACCGGCAACAATTCGACCGGCCTGATCAATCTGTTTGCCTGTTCGTTCGACGGCTGCCCCAATCCGCTGCCGACGGCGCCTTTTGTCAATCAGGGCGCCCCGGTGCCGCCGTTTACGACGGCGGTGTATTCGGACGGCCAGCTTTTTTACAGCGATGTCGGCGGCACCAATGTCACGGGTATCGGCACCTCTGGCGATTTCACGCTGTATACCCCCGGCAGCGTGACCATCACCGGCCCGTCGCTGAGCGCGAAGAACCTGACCATCGAGGCGCTGGTCAACATCAATGTGGATCTGCTGGCGCCGTTCACCAACAACGACATCAATGGCGGTCAGCCGGGCGGATCGCTCAACTTCATTGCAGGACAGAACGTCAACTACACCTCGATGGTGGCGGGCGCTACGATCGGCACCGCGGCGACACCGTTCAACCATGACCTGCGATTCCAGACAGCCGGAAACGTTACGCTGGCCAACAGCATTTACATCGGTGCGGGCAATTTTGTGGTGCAGGCCAATCAGGCGGTCAGCCTCGACGGCAACACCATCAATATTCCCGCCACCGGCACCGGCAGCGTGCTGATGCAGGGTAATCATGTGGTCAGTTCCATGGGCAACCTCGCGGTTTCCGGTGTCAACCTGACTGTCCAGGGCGGTGATACCGGCAGTCCCAATCAATCCGTCGGCGGCCAGCAGTTGCTGTCAGCGGGCACCATCGCATTGAACCTGACCGGTGATGTAAACGTGGCCGGCGGTACTGCCACGGCAAATTCCGGCAGCGGCGCCCTGATTCGTGGCGCGGTGGTGAATGCCGGTTCGGCCGGCACCCCTCTGGCCAACCTCAATCTGAGCGGTGGCACCAGCGTGGTCAACGGCACGACGAACCACGTGGCGGATGCCCGCATCACGGGAACATCGACCCTCAATGTGCGCGTTGCCGGCAACGTCGGCATTACCGGTGGCTCGGCGACCATCACCGGCACGGCGGGCGCCAGCCAGATGGCGGGTGCCAGCGCCGTTCTGGAGGGCGGCAGTTTCAATTTTGAAGTGGCGGGCGATGTGACGCTGACGGGCGGCGTTGCGGATGCTGCGACCGGCGGGAATACGGCCACTGCAAACGCACAGATTATTGCCCACTCGGCGTTCAGTCCGGTGATCCAGGGTGATCTGAATCTGGTCGGCGGCAGTGCAACGGCGCAGCCGATCGCCGGGCAGATTGCCAACGCCGTGGCCAGGGCACGTTTTGAATCCGACGGCAATCTGCAGCTCAACGTTGGTGGCAATGTCGATCTGCAGGGCGGAACCGCCGTGGCCATCAACACCGCCAGTGGCACGTTTGCCGAGGCGGATGCCAGTGCTTTTGTCAATTCCGGTGCTAATGTTGGAATCAATGTCAGTCAGAACTTTGACATTACGGGCGGCAGCGCGACGGCAACCGGTTCCAGCCTCAGGGCGATTGCCTCGGCCGGGGTAACCACCGGCGATATCACGGCGGGCGAGTCGTTGCTGATCGCGACCAGTGGAAACATGAGCCTGACCGGCGGCACCGGGGTGGGCGCGGCGGCCGATGCGGCGGCGCTGATCTACTCGGCTGCCCAGGCCAAGCTGAATATCGGCGGGGGGTGGACTGCGTCTGGAGGGTGGCGTCGGGCCGTTTTTCCCGCCTTACGGCTCCGGCGTTTTTACGCCGAACAGCGGTTTGTTCCACATGATCGGCGGCAATTTTCTGGTGCGGATTGCGGGCAGCGCGTACCCGATAACGGTGACCGGCCTGGTCACGGTGGTGTCCAATCCCGCGCTGGGCGCGGCGTTGTTCCTTTCCGAGGCACCGCCGCTGAGCCTGGATTCACTGCTGGCGGCGTTCCTCAAAACCACCGACTGTGTTTCATTCAGCGGCGGCTCCTGCACTCTGTCGGGCGCTACCGGGTCGGGTTCGGGCAAGGGGGGCAAGGATCCTGCGGGAGGGGTCTGCAAGTAAGGCAGGCATGACTATTGGCCCGCGTTCTGGCAACATGCCTTTGGTATTGCCGCGGCATGTCACCGTGCCCGGAAAAACAGCCAAAACAGCCAAAACAGACCCTAGGGACGAGTCCCATGCCTGCTCCCATTGCATTGAATCCACAGATTTTGAAGACAGTTCCCCTGTTTTCGTCGTTTTCAGATCAACAGATCGCGGCATTGCTGCCAGGTGTGCAGCAGCGCAGCTATCCACGGGGCGCGGCGATTTTGCGCGCCGGCGAGGAAACCGAGGCGCTGTACATCATTCTTTCTGGTCGCGTTAAAGTGCTGATTCCGGATGAAGAAGGTCACGAGGTCATCCTGACGGTGCTGGGCATACAGGACTTCGTCGGCGAAATGGGATTACTCGACAGCCTGCCGAGTTCGGCGACGGTGGAGACACTGGAGCCCTGTGAGATGCTGCGGATTCCACGCACTGCATTTCTGGCCTGCCTGGAGAGCCACGCTGAAATGGCGATGCTGGTGCTGCTGAACATGGTCAAGCGCCTGCGCGACGCTGATCGCAAGATCGAGAGCCTGGCGCTGATTGACGTTTACGGACGGGTTGCCCGGCTGATCATCGACATGGCCGAAAATATCGACGGCACCTGGGTGGTGCAGCGGGCGCCGGCGAAGCAGGAAATCGCGCGCATGATTGGGGCCTCGCGTGAAATGGTCAGCCGGGTGGTCAAAGATTTGCAGGAAAAGAACCTGATCGTCACTGACAAGCGCAAGATCATCGTGCTCGACCGCAAATCGATGGCTCATCGCGGTTCTGCCGATTAAGCTCTGCGCTGCCCGGTTTGCCATACGGCTGCCTCAGACGTGATTTTTCTCACATTTTCATAAGGTTGCGAGCTTCCGATACTCGGGTTTATCTCGCAGGTCTACGACATATGGTATTAAAATGGGGTGGTGTGGACTGTAGTCATAACGAGATTCCCATGCGGCCTGCGGGCAAGCATTGAAAGGGGGTTGGTCATGTTTTCGATCAAGGTGTGGATTAAAGGCGTAATGGGGGTTGTGCTGGCGTTGGTTGCCGCAGGTGCGTGGGCGGCCGGGGCCGGGGTGATTACCCATCTGAGCGGAACCATGTCGGTACAGCGGCCTGACGGATCGGTGCGGATACTCTCGCAGAAATCGGAAGTCCAGCCGGGTGATGTGCTGACCACGCAGCGCGACAGTTATGCCCAAATTAATTTCACTGACGGCAGCGCGGCGACCATGCGACCGAACAGCACCATGAAACTCGAAACCTATTCCTTCAGCCAGGAATCGCCGCAGAGCGACGGCATGTTCATGCGCTTGGTGAAAGGCGGGTTGCGCACGGTGACCGGCCTGATCGGCAAACGCGGCAACCAGGACGCCTACAAGATCGGCACCTCGACCGCCACCATCGGTATCCGCGGCTCCTCTGGAGACACCGTGGCGTGTGCGGCGGACTGCGGGAATCTGGAGCCCGGCACCTACCACACGACATACACCGGCAGCTACATCATGCAGACCAGCGGCGGCACCCAGCTGGTCAACGAAGGCCAGTTCGGTTTTGCCCAGGATCCGCTTAAGCCTCCTGTGTTGCTGCCGGGTGATCCAGGGCTGAACTTGAGCCAGTTGCCGTTTACACTGGGTATCGGCGGCGGCGCGGTTGGCGGCGGCGCCAGCCAGGAATGTGTCGTGCGCTAAAGGGGTTGCAGACTCCTGTCGACAAACCCCGCCTTCCGGCGGGGTTTGTTTTTGCAGCCGCGCTTTTGCGGTATGTCAGGGCTTTTCACTTATAATCATCAGGTTAACAAAACGAATCAACGAAATTTCCTGCGAAAAACCTGATGCTGGCCAGCGACAAATCCACTGCCACCAAAACCGCCCCTAATCCGCTGCCGCCGAAACTCGCGGCCCTGCTGCGTGAATCCTGGTGGCTGGCGTTCCTCGCCATCGCCCTCTACCTGCTGCTGGTGTTGTTCACATTTCATAAGGGTGATCCCGGCTGGTCGCACAGTGTGGTCACGGACCGCATCGGCAACGCCGGCGGTCTGGTTGGCGCCTACGTGGCGGATCTGCTGTTGTTCATGTTCGGTATTTCGGCTTACTGGTGGGTGGCGTTATGCGGCGCGCTGGTGTTGTGGAGTTTTCGTCGTATCGAAATCATCACCGAGACCGATCGCCGTTCCCATGCGGTGATGCTGATCGGGTTTGTCGTGTTGCTGATGGCCAGTTGCGGCATCGAGTCGCTGCGCATGTATACGCTCCAGGCCGAATTGCCTGGTTCTCCGGGCGGGGCACTGGGCGCGCTGGTTGGTAACGGCCTGTCCGCATTGGCCGGATTTACCGGCGGCACAATGCTGCTGCTGCTGTTGCTGGCGGCCGGTCTCAGCCTGTTTGCGGGAATTTCATGGCTGCTGGTCATTGAGCGCCTGGGCGACTGGTCGGAGCGGTTCTACGCGTACGTGGTGGCCAGACTGCAGGAGCGGGCGGATCGCAAGGCCGGAGCAGAAGCCGTGGTGGCGCGCAAGGACGCAGTTGAAGACAATAAGAAAAAAATCGAAGCGCACGAGCCGGTGCGCATCGAGCCAACGCGCATCATCGAGATTCCGAAGTCGGCGCGGGTTGAACGTGAGAAGCAAGTGCCGCTGTTCGGAGAGTTGCCGGATTCATTGCTGCCGCCGTTGAGCCTGCTCGACGAAGCGGATGCCAACGTCGAAACTGTTTCTGCGGACACGCTGGAATTCACGTCGCGGCTGATTGAGAAAAAACTGCTTGATTTCGGTGTCGAGGTCAAAGTGCTGGCTGCTTATCCGGGGCCGGTGGTGACGCGCTTCGAAATCGAGCCTGCGGTTGGCGTCAAGGGCAGCCAGATCATTAACCTGGTGCGCGATCTGGCGCGTGCGTTGTCGGTAATGAGCATCCGTGTCGTCGAAACCATTCCCGGTAAGAGCTGTATGGGGCTGGAGATTCCCAATCCCAAGCGGCAGATCGTGCGCCTCACGGAAATCGTCAGTTCGCAGGTGTATGCCGACATGAGTTCGCCGCTGGCGCTGGCGCTGGGCAAGGATATCGCCGGCAACCCGGTGGTCGCCGACCTTGCGCGCATGCCGCATCTGCTGGTCGCCGGCACCACTGGCTCAGGCAAATCGGTGGCGATCAACGCGATGATTCTGTCACTGCTCTACAAGGCGCCGCCGTCACAGGTGCGGCTGATCCTGGTTGATCCGAAAATGCTCGAGCTGTCGGTATACGAAGGCATCCCGCATCTGCTGGCGCCGGTGGTCACTGATATGCGGCAGGCAGCGAATGCGCTGAACTGGTGTGTCGGTGAAATGGAGCGGCGTTACAAGCTGATGTCGACGCTGGGCGTGCGCAACATGGCTGGCTTCAATCTGAAAGTGCGTGATGCGGCGAAAAAGAAAACGCCGCTGATGAATCCGATTGCCTCGACGCCCGATAACCCGGTGCCGCTGGTGGAAATGGCGCTGATCGTTGTCGTCATAGACGAGCTGGCCGACCTGATGATGGTGGTCGGTAAAAAAATCGAAGAACTGATTGCGCGGCTGGCGCAGAAGGCGCGTGCAGCCGGGGTACACCTGATACTGGCCACGCAGCGGCCGTCGGTGGACGTGATCACCGGCTTGATCAAGGCCAACATCCCCACTCGGATCGCGTTCCAGGTATCGGCCAAAGTCGATTCACGCACGATTCTCGACCAAATGGGCGCAGAGGCGCTGCTGGGCCAGGGCGACATGCTGTACCTGCCGCCGGGGCAAGGCTACACCCAGCGGGTGCACGGCGCCTTCGTTGATGACCATGAGGTACACAAGGTGGTCAATCATCTCAAGAGCCTGGCCAAGCCACAATATATTGATGAAATCCTCGAAGGACCGGAAACCTCGGCTGAGGGTGGCGTTGAAGGTGCGGAAGGCGGTAATGGCGAGGCTGACCCGCTTTACGACCAGGCGGTCGCCATCGTGCTCAAAACGCGGCGTCCGTCGATATCGCTGGTGCAGCGCCATTTGCGCATCGGTTACAACCGCGCCGCACGGCTGATCGAACAGATGGAACGCTCCGGTCTGGTGTCGCCGATGCAGTCCAACGGCAACCGTGAAGTGCTGGCGCCGGCATCGGCGTCGGATAGCGATTGATCACCTGATACAAAATTTTACAAACTCATTTTACAAACTTTCCCGTCTGCCGGTGGTCTGATCTTTCATGTTGACCCGAATTTTTGTCCATACCCTGATCCTGGTTGCAGCGTTGTGGTGCGGCTTTGCCGGTGCTGCCGAAGAGGCGCCGCCGCGCGGCATGGCGTTTGATGTTTACATCCGCTTGGAGCACGGCATGACCGAAGGCGAACTGGTGTTGCGGGCGGGCAAACCCGATCACCACGCGATCGACAACCTCCGCGAAGGTCTCAAGTCGTACTATTATTTTCCGACGTCGGCCAATCCCTTCCTGACCACGGTGTCGCTGCGCTCGGGCCGTATCGCCAACATCGATCGCGTCCGCAAACCCCAATGATGAGAACAATCCTGATCCTGTTATGTCTGTTGCCGGGCCTGGCA
>JAYUYQ010000302.1:0-3574 GCA_043752435.1 Betaproteobacteria bacterium | reverse complement strand
TCGGCGAAGCTGAAGCCGATCATGGTGAAGGCGGCGATTTTCAGCAGGTTGCCGATGAAGCCGAAGAAGCCGAGCGTGCCGACTATGTTTTCCTTGCTCATGTCCTTGCGGATGATCAGCGCACCGAGTACCGGCGCGATCACGCCAACCACCATGTTCAGCGCGCCGGTGAAGAACCCCAGCGGCACGAAAGCCCATAGCGGAAATTCTTTGGGCGCAAAGCGTTTGAGCTGGCGCAGGAACAGCGTAAGCAGCACAAAACATCCGATCAGCACCTGCACCAGCTCACTGGGTGTTTCCTGGAACAGCCATACGCCCAGCCCCACGCCCAGCGGCATTAGCAGGCTGAAGCGGATGATCAGCGGCCACACCATGTGTTTGCGGAACAGCCATACGCGCCAGGTGTTGGAGGCGAGTTGCACAACCCCGTGCGCGGGTATCGCTGCGGCGGGCGGCATGAACAGCAGCATCAGCGCGATCAGGAGAGTTCCTCCGCCGGCGCCGGCTACGGAGGTGAGCGCAGAGGTAAAAAACGCAGCGCTGACCAGCAGTGTGATGTCCAGCCAATCCATATTCATAAACTATTGATTTTATTCAATAATTAGATAGTTATTGACGTGAGGTAGCGGATCTCTTGATGCGGGCAAGGCTGAATTGCGTCAGCTCTTGACGGGCTCTGCCGCCGGTTCTTCCGGCAACAGCAGCACGATCGCGGCCTTGATCGCGGCGATGCCGGCCATGATCCACAGCGCATTGGAAAAGCCGATCGCTTTGACCAGCGGCCCGAGCATCCATACGGCAAGCGAGCTGAAACCGAAGGCGACCGTCAGCCGCATGCCGGCCACGCGCGAGCGCAGACGGTCATCGACGTAACGTACGATCATCGCGTCGGTGAACGGAATTGAACCGAACACGAATACCATCACCGCGAGCAGCGCAACGAACAGCCACCAATCCTGGGTGTGCGCGGCCCAGATCAGCAGCGGAATCTGGATTACCGATATCCAGAATTGCAGTGGTTTGAACGCCACCTTGTCGATCAGCCGACCGACAACGATTTGCGCGAACGAGGCAATGGTGTAAATGATCGCGAGCAATGTGCCGATCACCGCGGGATCTTCAATCACGCCCCTGAAACCTTCGGACAGCAGCTGCGCATTGCCATTGGTGGTGAAATTAAATAACACGGTGCTGACGGCGGCAGCGGAAGTCATCACTGCAAAGGCGCGCATCAGCAGCTGCGGACTGAGTGCGACCTGCGCCTTCCCGCCCTTGCGTTTGGAGGGTGATTCGGTTTCTTTCGGGCAGTTCAGCGCGAAGATCACGCCGCAGGCAATCGACAGCAGGCCGGGGATCACAAACGCCGCGCGCCAGCCAATCCATTTGACGAGAAAACCGGTGAGGAGTGCTGCGACGGCGATGCCGAGATTGCCGGCAAGGCCGTTGAGTCCAATCACCGCACCGGGGTTCGGCACGTTCTGCACCAGCATGGGGATACCCACCGGATGGTAAATCGCGGCGAAAGTGCCCAAAAGCGTCAGCGCGGCGGCGAGTTGCCAGGCGTTTTGGGTCAGCGCCACCAGCATCGCGGCGACGCCCATGCCGATGAAAAAGATGATCATCATGATGCGCCGGCCCCACAGGTCGCCGAGACGGCCGGCGGGCAGAGCGCCGAGGCCGAACAGGGCGAAGGCGCCGACGCTGTACGGCATCAGGTCGGTCCAGTTGGCATAACCAAATTCGATGGCGATGGTTGCCACGGCGGTGGCGAATATCAGCAGGAACATGTGGTCGATGGCGTGGCCGATGTTCAGCAGCAGGCGCACGATGGTGGGGAAGCCCTCGGGATGGGCGGCTTGGATGTCAGCGGAAGCGGTTGCGGTAGTCATGGGCGGAATTGTGCTTGAGTTAGAATCGTCTTTCTTTCGAATATTTACCTCAAACATTCGCGAAATGGACAAATCAGGAAAATCTGGCGGGGTCGCAAAAGCCGGTCTATCCACCGGCTCGGCGCCGCCGGCCCGGCGCACAGCCGCGCGGCAGCCCGGCGACCGCGATTTTGCCGTCGCGCCGGAAAGTCCGGTGCAGGGGAACCTCACGCGCTCGGTGGTGATTCGCCATACCGCCTACCCGAAAGGACATCACATCACGCCGCACTGGCACGGCCGCGCGCAGTTCGTGTTCGCGGTCGCCGGCACGATGCGGGTGCGTACCGCGCGCCATGCGTGGATTGTGCCGCCGAGCCGCGCGTTGTGGGTGCCGGCGCATACAGTGCATGAAATCCAGATGCACGGCATCGTCGACATGCACAGCCTTTATCTGAATGATATTGCCGGCGCGGGCATGCCGGGCTCATGCGCGGTGCTCGATGTCACGCCGTTGCTGCGTGAACTGGTGGTGCGCGCGGCGGCGCTGCCGGCGACCTATGACGAACGTGGCGACGACGGCCTGCTGATGCAGTTGCTGATGGCGGAAATCCGCCGTCTGCCGCATTGCGCGCTGGACCTGCCGTTGCCGGAGAGCGCGGACCTGACGCAATTGTGCGAACGCATCCTCGCTGACCTGTCAACGCGGCGGCCCTGTGATGTTGACGCCGGCGAACTCAATACCAGCACGCGCACCTTGTACCGGCGGTTCCTGCGCGAAACCGGCATCACCTTTGCGCGCTGGAAACAGCAGGCGCGGCTGCTCGAATCCATCCGGCGGCTGGCTGAAGGCGCGCCGGTCACCACGGTGGCGGTGGATCTCGGTTATGAAAGCCCCGGCGCGTTTTCGACCATGTTCCGCCGTACGCTCGGAACGGCGCCGCGTGCGTTTGCGGTAAAAAGCAGTGCCGGGCGCACTGCTATTATGATGTCGTCTGCGGAGGTCCGCGACTGGAGGAGACCATGATGAACGGAAAGCTGAGGATCTGGATCGTGTTGTTCGGCGCCATGCTGGCGGATGTGGCTGCGGCGCAGACGTATCCGGTGAGGCCGGTGCGCATCGTGGTGCCTTTTGCCGCCGGCGGCGGCGTCGATGTCACGGCGCGCATTCTTGCGCAGGGGCTGACCGAGCGCCTCGGGCAGAACGTGTTTGTCGAGAATCGCACCGGTGCGAGCGGCATCATCGGCACTGAGTTCGTCGCCAAATCCGCACCTGATGGTTACACTCTGCTGGTCGGTTCACAGACGACGCAGGCGGTGGTGCCGGCGATGTACAAGACCAGCTACGACGGCGCACGCGATTTCACACCGATGATGGTGATCGCGACTTCCCCGCTGATGATCGTTGTACATCCGTCGCTGCCGGTGAAAAATGTCAAGGACCTGATCGCGCTGGCCAGGGCGCGGCCCGGCCAGCTCACCTTTGGTGCAGCTTCGGGCGGTACGCCGCACATGGCGGGCGAGTTGTTCAAACTGACGGCTAAAGTGGATCTGCTGTTCGTGCCATACAAGGGTGAGGGTCCAGCGGTATCTGATGCGATGGGCGGTCAGATCTCGATGGTATTCTCGAATCTGCCGGTGGTGCTGCCACTGGTGCGCAGCGGCAGACTGCGCGGCATCGCGGTGACCAGCGCACAGCGTGTGTCCAC
>JAYUYQ010000301.1:0-3580 GCA_043752435.1 Betaproteobacteria bacterium | reverse complement strand
TGGTACTGCGGAATGGCGATCGCCGCCAGAATGCCGATAATCGCGACCACGATCATCAGTTCGATCAGCGTAAAGCCTTTTTGCATGTTTCTCATTGTAGATACTCCCGGTAATTTAAAAAAATTGAGCGGGACTGAGCCCGCTGCCCATAGGTATGCAAGAGACGTACCACCCTATTCACACAAATTCACTACCTCAACATCAGTGACATAACTTATTGATTTATATTAATTTATTTTCAGTTTTGATGGCAATCCTTGACCGTTCGTGAATTCAGTCACGCGAGACCGCTCATCGGCAGACCCGTAAAAATTCCACAATGCGTAAACTGAAGATATTTTTGGCGCTTTACGTCATGAGGTGACATTTTCTGTCACGGCAACCGTCCAACCGCCAATTCCCTCTGGCTCGTGGCCCGTTAGTCAACGATCACGTTCCAAGAGATTCATAAGCTGTCCAGCTGGAGGGTTATGACTTGGGAGGTGACTGATACCCCGGGATCCGCGTGACATCCACAACATCAATCTGCTCGGGATCGAGAAACTCCTTGGCGTATTTCTCGTAAACTTTCTCCCACATGAATACATCGAACAGGTCCGGATCGACATGGCCGTTCAGCTTGAACTTGCCGAGTATGGTCAACGACTCGGTCAGCGTCTTGCCTTTCTTGTACGGCCGGTCTTTCGCCGTCAGTGCCTCAAAAATATCGGCAATGCCCATGCAGCGCGCCTGCACCGACATCTGTTCGCGCGTCAGCCCCCGCGGGTAACCCTTGCCGTCCATGCGCTCGTGGTGGCCGCCGGCATACTCGGGCACCCGTTTCAGGTGCCGCGGCCACGGCAGGGATTCCAGCATCTGTATGGTGACGTCGATGTGGTGATTGATGATCTGCCGCTCCGCCGCAGTCAGCGTGCCGGCACGTATGGTCAGGTTTTCAATTTCATCGGTCGCCAGAAAATCACCGATGCTGCCATCGGGGCGCTGCCACCGGTACCTGGTTGCAATTGCTTTTACCCGGGCCATGTCCTCTTCGCGCATCGACTCACCGCCAACATTGGTTCGCCGCAGGAATTCGCGGTCCTGCTCGATGTCGCGTAGCAGCGTCTCGGTCGCGGTCGCCGATGCACCGCCGGTCAGCAATGCCAGCTGGGCGTCGCGCTTGATGACCTCGAACCGCGTGTCGATCAGTTCGATGCGGTCATAAATCGTTTGCAGTTTGGTCGCCTTGTCGACCACGTGCACGGGGGTCGTCACCTTGCCGCAATCGTGCAGCAGGCCGGCGATTTTCAGCTCGTAGCGGTCGCGATCGGTCATCGCGAAGTCCTTGAGCGGCCCGACCTTACAATCGTTGACCGCCTCGGCCAGCAACAGCGTCAGCGTCGGCACGCGCTCGCAATGCCCCCCCGTATACGGTGACTTATCGTCGATCGCGGCGTTGATCATCTGGATGAACGATTCAAACAGGCTTTCCAGATGGTTGATCAGCAATCGGTTGGTCAGTGCAATCGCCGCCTGGGACGCCAGCGACTCCGCCAGCTGCTGGTCGTTTTCCGAGAACGGCACCACCTCCCCGGTTTTACGGTTCTTTGCATTGATCAACTGCAGCACGCCGATGATTTCATTCTCGTGATTCTTCATCGGCACGGTCAGGAATGACGTGGAACGGTAACCGGTCTTCTTGTCAAAATTCTTGGTGCCCGAGAAGTCGAATCCGGCTTCGGTATAGGCATCCGCCACATTGACGGAGCAATCATGGTGTACGGCGTAGGTGGCGACCATGCTGTTGATGGCACCGCCGTCTTTGTCAAACAAATGGACCGGATAAAACGGGATGTCCACACCGCTGGTGCCGCCCATGGCGATGCCCAGTGTGTCGTTACGCATGATTTCAAAGCGCAGCGCCCGCTCGTCGGACATACGGTAGAGCGTGCCGCCGTCAGCGCTGGTGATGTCTTTCGCCGCAATCAGAATGGCCTCGAGCAGCCGGTTGATGTCGCGCTCGCGGGAGAGCGCCACGCCAATGCGCAGCAACTCCCCGAGCCGATGGGCAAGCTCGGTCGCAGCCGGCAGGATTTCCGGTTGATTCATGGGGGTCAGGACAAGGGGTGGGGAAATGCGGGGAGAAATGCTATTTGATACAAACAGCACGTACCTGTTTCATGTCGGTAATGCCCATCAGCACTTTTTCAATACCATCCTGCTTCAGGGTGCGCATGCCGTATTCCAGCGCGGTCGCCACCATCTCCGCGACGCGCGCATGCTCCTGGATGTTCTTTTTCAGTGCGTCGGTACCCACCAGCAACTCGTGCAGACCCACCCGCCCCTTGTAACCACTGCCGCCACAGGTATCGCAGCCCACAGGATCGTGGATCACCAGCTTACCGCTCTCGCCGCCATAATTGGCCGCCCAGTCTTCCAGCAGCTTGGCCTCGGCAGCCTTGGGATCCTTTTTCCAAGTCTCGGTGTTCTTCAGTTCCATCGCATACTCAACCATCAGAGCCTGAATCTCTTCGGCAGTCGCATCGTGCGGCTTCTTGCACTTGCCGCAGAGCCGCTTGGCCAGACGCTGCGCCAGGATACCCAGCAGGGCATCGGCAAAGTTGAACGGATCCATGCCCATATCGAGCAGGCGGATGATCGATTCCGGCGCGCTGTTGGTATGCAGGGTGGCGAACACCAGGTGACCCGTCAGCGAAGCTTCAATGCCGGTACCGGCGGTTTCCTTGTCGCGCATCTCGCCGACCATGATGATGTCCGGATCAGCGCGGAGGAAGGCTTTCATCGCCACCGCAAAGGTCATCCCGGCCTTCGGGTTCATCTGCACCTGGCGCAGACCTTTCTGCGTAATTTCGACCGGATCTTCCGCGGTCCAGATCTTGGTGTCCGAGGTATTCAGGTAACCGAGCACCGAGTGCAGCGTTGTTGTCTTTCCGGAACCGGTCGGGCCGCAGACGAAAAACAGCCCGTACGGCTTGGACACGACTTCCTTCAGTGTTTCGTTGTTGTATTTGGTGAGGCCCAGCTTGTCGAGCGGGATCGGTTCACCGGCCGCCAGAATCCGCATGACGATGTCTTCAACGCCGCCAGCGGACGGAATAGTGGCTACCCGCAACTCAATATCCAGCGGCCCGTATTTCTTGAATTTGATCTTGCCGTCCTGCGGCCGCCGACGCTCCGAGATGTCCAGATCGCACATGATTTTCAGGCGCGCCGCGAGCGCACTACGGTAACTCGCCGGGACCTGGATGTAGGGCTGCAGCGTACCGTCGCGGCGGAAGCGGATTTCAGTTTTTGCTTTGCCGGGATAGGGCTCAATGTGGATGTCCGATGCGCCCATCTGATAGGCATCAATGATGATCTTGTTGACCAGTTTGACCAGTTCATTGTCGGACGCAGCCGAGGCAACATCTTCGCTGCCGGAGGCTTCGACGTCGCCGTCTTCATCCATCGTACCGAGCATGTCTTCGATGTTGCCGGAATCCTCAAGACCGCTGCTGGCGCCAAACATCTGGTCCAGTGTGGTCACAAACTCGGTATTGGTGGTGACCCGGTAGACGATCTTGCTTTTGGGAAACACATT
>JAYUYQ010000300.1:0-9002 GCA_043752435.1 Betaproteobacteria bacterium | reverse complement strand
ATAACAATGGCTCCGAGGCGGTGACCAATTCGCCCGAAGAATTCCGCCAGTTCATGCTCACCGACATGAAAAAATGGGCTGATGTGGTGAAACGCAGTGGCGTGAAATTCTAACGGCCCATGCAATCATCAGCGGTTTTTCCGCTGATGATGTACTGAAACAAAACGGGGCGGCACGCCCCTTTTTGTTGTTGGCGCAGCAGTTATTTGAACTTCACGACCCGCGGATCAAACTCGAGGCCGAGGCCCGGACGCTGCGGCACGGTCAATTGCCCATCCTTCGGCTGCGGCACGTCGCGGAACAGCCGCGATGACCACGGCATGTATTCCACGGTCAGGCCGTTGGGGATTGCAGAGACCAGGTGCACGTGGATTTCCGGCGCGAGGTGGCTGACCACCGGCAGGTTGAAGGCTTCGGCCATGCCGGCGATTTTCAGCCATTGCGTGATGCCGCCAGCACGCAGCACGTCGATCATCACGATATCGACCGAGCGCGCTTCGAGCATCTGCCGGAACGGCGCGATGCCGTAGAGGTATTCGCCGCCGGCGACGGGGGTGTCCAGGGCATCAGCAACGCGCGCAATGCCGGCGTAATCATCGGCGGTGGTGACATCTTCCAGCCAGAACAGCCGGTACGGATCAATCTGCTTGCCGATCGAAATGGCCTGGCGCACGTCCCAGCGCTGGTTGATGTCGCACATCAGGTCGATTTCATAACCGACGGCTTCGCGGATGACGCGGATGTGTTCGACTTCCTTCACCGGATTGGTGTCGCCGGGGAGGGCGAGCTGGGTTTTCATCTGTTTGAAGCCGCGTGATTTCAGTAATGCCGCAGCTTTTTCGAGATGCGCCAGCGGGAAATGGCGCATCAGCGCGCCACTGGCATAGGTGTTGATGCGGTTGCGGTGGCCGCCCGCGAGGGCCGCCACCGGTTGGTTGTGCACCTTGCCCTTGATGTCCCACAGCGCGATGTCGATGGCGGACAGCGCCAGCGTCATGATGCCGCCGGGGCCGGAGGGCGCCGCGGCAGTGCGCAGCTTGCCGATGATGAATTCGATGCGCCGCGGGTCTTCGCCGATGGTCAGTGCGGCGAAGGATTCGACGGCGGCGAACAAGGCGTTGTCGAGGGCGCCGCCGAAAAAGGTGAAACCCAGGCCTTCAATACCCTGATCGGTGCCGAGTTTCAGTGCAATGAAGTTTTTCGAGCCCGGCGTGGTTGGGCCGTCGGCGAGCGGTTCATCATGGGGCAGGGCGACGAGGACGGTGCTGGCGTGGGTGATTTTCATTCTGGTAATTGGTGACTGGTGACTGATGACTGGTGATTGGTGATGAGCGGGGATTCTACCAGTCACCAATTACCAATCACCAGTCACCGCAATTCAGGGTCTTAAAGCGTAAACCTCATCAAACCGGCGTTCCAGTTCGACGTGCGTGCCGCGCAACCGGTCGACCACTTCCTTGGCCCAGTCAAAATACTGGCGCTTGCGTTCCAGCGACCAGCCATCGGGCGCACGGGTGCCGAGGTCGCGCACGTTGCAGATTTTGTCGGCGAGTTTGACCAGCCGCGCCTGTTCACTGGAGTGCTTGGCCTTGGCCACCTGCAGGCGTTTGCGCACTTCCTTTTTGATCCACTGCGTGTCGGTGACTTCGAGCACGATGTCGGCGATTTCCTCACCGAATTCCCCGCGCAACTCCTGCCATGAGGTTTCAGTGTCTTCCAGCGTGTCGTGCAGGAGTGCTGCGGCGATGACCAGCGGGTCGCGCACTTCGCCTTCGTCCCAGAGCACATGCGCCAGTTCAATCGGGTGATTGATGTAAGGCGAGGCTTCCTTGTCCTTGCGCCGCTGGTCGCGGTGTTTGTGCGCAGCAAAGGCCACGGCGCGCAGGACAAGGTCCGTGGTGCCGGGATCGGTGCGGGGTAGTTCGCGCAGGTCCATGGTTATGTCGGGGCGTTCGCTGGCGGCTCTTGAACTGACTCCTATTATGCGCTGCGCAATCGCAGGACGCGGATCAGTCCGATGGCAGCAAACGGTACTCCTATCCCTATGATCAGCTGGACGATCAGGAGTTCACCGAGCTGGCTGTAATCAGCAGGCACGGTCACGGCGCCGGACTTGTCCTTGACCTCGCGCGACACAATATAAATCTGGTTGAGATACTTGGTGCCCAGCGCGGAGGCGGACAGCGCGAGGTTGGTGAATGAGGCCATCACCGCGAAATAGGTGGCTTTAAGGTGGGCCGGCGCCGAGTTGGCGATCCACGCCAGCATCGGGATCATCGCGATCTGGCCCAGCGGCGACTCCAGCGCGGTGTTGGCCAGCGCGATGAAGCGGGCGTCGACCACGCCACCGGTGAGCGCTGCGGTCCACTGGTGCAGGCCGAAATACATGCCGACGTAGGGCAGCGACAGCAGCCCGCCGAACAGCGTCAGGAAGCCGACGACATAGGCGATCGAATGGTCGGCCATGAAACGGCGGAACAGGAACATGCCGGCCAGTGTCAGCACCGAACCGATCAGCGACAGCACGGAC
This sequence comes from Betaproteobacteria bacterium, assembly GCA_043752435.1. Classification (GTDB taxonomy): domain Bacteria; phylum Pseudomonadota; class Gammaproteobacteria; order Burkholderiales; family SG8-41. Next base: position 6,472 of record JAYUYQ010000300.1, on the reverse strand, counting down.
AGGAACTGCTGGTCGAATTTGAGTTCGTCGATGAACCACCAGGTGACGCCTTCGCCGGGGCCGGGCATGGCGCGAAAGACAAAAATGACGATGACGGTGCCGAGCAGGGTCGAGCGTATGTCGGCATCGAGTTCACGCGTCAGCCGGACCAGTAGGAAGGCGATGATGCTGAAAGAGCCGACGAATATGATTTCCTGGTTGTACGGGACATTGCTGAAACCCATGCCCAGCGTGAAGGCGACAAACACCAGGCTGCCGCCGAGGATCCACCAGTTCGGTGATGTGGCTTCAGTGCGTCCGCTCAGCAGGGTTTCGATTTCGGCGGTGCTGCGGCCCTGAGCGCGCAGCCGCTGTCCGTCACGTTGTCTGATCCACAGCGCAATCAGCACGCCGGCCACCGAAATCGCCGGAATCACCATCGACATCTGGTAGATGCGGCGGTAGATGTCGACTTTCTGGTCTTCGGATAACGCATGCGCGCCGCTGAAGACATAGATATTGATCAGTGCAACCAGCACGCTGCCGCCGATGATGGCGACGCGGCCCAGCGTCTGCATGGTGGTGTTCATCAGCTTGCGCTGTGCGGCATCGATGGGGCGGCCCTGTTCGTCGACGCGTGGCACCGCTTCGACGGTCATCGCGTCGGCGACAACATCCTGCACCACGTAACCGACGGCAGCGAGCAGCACGCTGGTGACGTACCAGGCACCGGGCGCCAGTATCGCGCTCATTGCATCACGATCAGTGAGCAGGCCGACCATGATGCCGAGGCTGGCGGCAATCATGCCGGCGCCGACAAATACCATGATGCTTTTCCAACGCCAGATCAGGTCGACGAGGTGGCCCAGCGGCATTTTCAGCGCCCACGGCACCCCCGCCCAGAAGCCGAGCGCGGCGAGGAAAGCGGCGGACAGGCCAAGGTAATCCTTGACGAAAAAAGTGCCGACGATGCCGGTCAGCCCGGAGATGCCGGCAGCCATATAGACCATCAGCGGCGGCAGGTACGACCAGCGCATTTCGCGGCCGAGGGCGAGGATGTTGCGATCCAGCCAGTGCCAGAGTCTGCTCATAGTTTAATCATAAGTATTTGTTTTTATTTATTATTTAGTATCCGGCAAAAATTTTCATATACCCGGTTCGCGCCAGCAATCGACGGTGTAGCGCTGCAGTTCGACGCCGGCATCCCAGAAATCTGGCGGCAGACCGGCCTTGTATTTGAGCTGCGCCATGAATTCCGCCGGGTCTGCGTATTGGGACCAAGCTTCGGGAAGAAAGGTGCTGTGGTGGTGGCCGTAACGGAACACCACGCCATCGACGCCGGCGCGCAATTGCGCCAGCACGGTGTCCTCGCTGATTACAGCCATATTTTCCAGTGCCGACAACAAGCTGACTTCGATCAGGGTGTCATCAAGTTCTGCGGCGGCCAGCGGTTTGAAGCGCAGGTCATGAAAGGCGGCAGCGATTGCATTCGCGGTGACATCGTCGCGTAACGCACGCACGGCATCCAGCGTGCCGTAGCGGCCGCGCAACTGGCCGTCGCGGGTCAGCGTGACGAAGGCCGAGCCGGGTTGCTGCAGCCAGGCTGCTGCCGTGGCGGGAGCGGGCGTTGCAATGCCCAGTTCGCGTGCGATGGCAGCGCGGGCGAGCGGCAGCAGGATGTGCCCTTGACGGTCGAACATGGTGGTTCGCATACTCCCTGACTTGCATGCTCCCGGCGTTGCGCGGCTTATTAAACGCGACTGATACAATCAGTGCCACCGATTTTACGACAACTTCTACGACAACACTGATGATGCCGCGTTACGTCGCACTCATACCTGCTGCCGGCAGCGGTTCCCGCATGCGGACCGAAGTTCCCAAACAATATGCGCCGCTGGCCGGCAAACCGTTGCTGCAGCATGCCGTGCATGTGTTGTGCGCGCATGCGCTTATCGAGCAGGTGTTCATCGTGTTGTCACCGGATGATCAGCGTTTTAACACCTTGGACTGGAGCGCCTGCGGTAATAAATTGAGCGCGTTGTACTGCGGTGGGAAAACCCGCGCCGCCAGCGTGTTTAACGGCCTGCTCGCGGCGAATGATGCGATTAATGGCGCCGACTGGGTGCTGGTACATGATGCGGCGCGGCCGTGTCTGCGCCAGGCGGACATCGACCGGCTGATCGCGGAAATCGGTGACAGCGAGACCGGCGGTTTGCTGGCGGTGCCGGTCGCTGACACGCTGAAACGCGCGAATGCCGGCAGCGAAGTGTTGCAGACCGAGGCGCGTGAACATCTGTGGCGCGCGCAGACGCCGCAGATGTTCCGCTACCGGGTATTGATCGAGGCCCTGCGCCGCGCCGACATCGCGGCGGTGACTGATGAATCGAGCGCCGTTGAACAGACCGGCGCGAAACCGAAACTGGTGCCGGGCAGCGCGACCAACTTCAAGGTTACCTACCCTGAGGATCTGGCGCTGGCGGAACTGATATTGAAAGAGCGTAGATGAATATGCGTATCGGACAGGGTTTTGACGTACACGCGCTGGTGGCCGGGCGCAAGCTGATCATCGGCGGTGTGGACATTCCTTTCGAGCGCGGTCTCGCCGGGCATTCCGATGCGGATGTGCTGCTGCATGCGATCTGCGACGCGCTGATCGGTGCGGCCGGGCTGGGCGACATCGGCAAACATTTCCCCGATACCGATCCGCGTTACAAAGGCATCGACAGCCGTGAACTGCTGCGTGCGGTGGCGCGCTTGCTGAGTGAGCATGATTATGCGGTGGTCAATGTCGATTCGACGATCATCGTGCAGGCGCCGAAAATGGCGCCGCATATCGCCGCGATGCGCGCCAACATTGCCGCTGACCTCGGTGTGCCGGTGGACAACGTCAATGTCAAAGCCAAGACTGCAGAAAAACTGGGTCTGGTCGGCCGCGGCGAAGGCATCGTCGCCGAGGCAATAGCGCTAATTAAAGGTTAGAGGGCAGCTCCACCCGTGCCCGGAGTCCCCCGCCTTCACGTGGCAGCAGTTTTACGGTGCCGCCGTGCAGGCGCGCAATACGATCAACGATGGCGAGTCCCAGTCCGGTGCCGCTGGTGGAACGTGCGTTGTCCATGCGCGTGAACGGCTGCAGCATGCGCTGCGCATCCGCTTCCGGAATGCCGGGACCGCGATCCAGAACTTCGATATAAGCGGTTTTGCCATCGAGCCCGGTGCGGATGTCTACGCTGTCGCCAGCATGGCGCAAGGCGTTGTCGATCAGGTTGGTCAGCAGTCGTTGCAGGGCCTGCGTGCGCAATGCCAGTTGCGGCAGCGGCATTGCTGTGAACTGCATCGTCCTGCCGTCGCGCGTGTAACGCTCGACGACCGCCTGCACCAGCGCATTGAGGTCGGCCTCAGCAATCACCGTCTCAGCGTCGATCGGACGCGCGAAATCGAGGAACTGACTTATCGCCGCGTCGATGTCGCTGATGTCCTGCGCGACTCCAGTCTTGAGGTCGGCTGCGCCATGGTCATCCAGCATCTCCAGTGCCAGCCGGATGCGCGCCAGCGGCGTGCGCAGATCGTGCGACACGCCGGCGAGCAGCAGCGCGCGCTCTTCGTCCTGGCGTTGGATGTCGGCGGCCATGTTGTTGAAGGCCTGCGCCAGTGTGCGGATTTCCACGGGGCCGGTTTCGGTGATGCGCGGAGGGGTTGCGCCGCGGCCCAGCTGTTCCGCGGCGCGGGTCAGTTCGCGCAGCGGTCGGTTGATGCGGGCGACGATCAGGAACGCGCCGACTACTGCCAGCACCAGCACCAGCGCCCCCCAGCCGATCCAGTGCAGGGAAGTATTGCGTTCGATGCGCGAGCGCGGCAGCGACACCCAGAATTCTTCGTTGTCGATGCGGAAACTGACCCACACCCCGTTGACGCCCTCGCGTTCAAGAGCAAGCCGGGTTTGTGGTCCCAGATCCTGTCGCAGCCGGGCTTCCATGATGCGCAGGAACGGCCTGTTGGGAAGAGGTGGCGCGACTACCGCCGGATCGCCGGCATAAACCTGAATGCCTTCGCGCTGCGCCAGTTCATCAAGCAGCGCAAAACGGCGTGCGGGTTCGGCGGTGACCAGGGCGGCGCGGGTGAGGTTGACCACGCTGACGACCTGCTGTGCGGCCTGCAGCGCGCGCGGTTCGATTTCGGAAGCACGGAAAATTTGCAGCCAGGCGAGCTGGGCAACGATCAGCAGTGCAGCGATCAGCAGCACGCTGCGCCACAGCAGGGTTCGTGGCCACAGGGTCATTGGGACACGGCCGGTGACTGGTGGTTGGTGATTGGTGACTGGTAACTGGTGATTGGTGACTGGTAATTGGTGACTGGTGATTGGTTGAGAAGCGCGGTAGTCATGGGTTTTCCAATCACCATTTACCAGTCACCAGTTACCGGACTACTGCGCTTTGCCATCAGGAATAAACACGTAACCAAAGCCCCAGACGGTCTGGATAAACGCCGGCTTTGCGGCATCGGGTTCGATGATTTTGCGCAGCCGCGAGATCTGCACGTCGATGGAGCGGTCGAAGGCGCCGAATTCGCGGCCGCGCGCCAACTCCATCAGTTTGTCACGTGACATCGGCGTGCGTGGATGTTCGACCAGCACCTTGAGTAGCGCGAATTCGCCGGTGGTCAGCGCCGCTTCGGCGCCGGCGCGGGTCAGGGTGCGGGTGCCGAGGTTGAAGCGGAATTCTCCGAACTCGACAACCTGTGCTGCGGCGCCTGGTGCGCCCGGGGGTGCCGCCGGCGGCTGCCGGCGCAGCACCGCCTGGATGCGCGCCACCAGTTCCCGCGGGTTGAAGGGTTTGGGCATGTAGTCATCGGCGCCGATTTCGAGGCCAACGATGCGATCGACGTCGTCACCCTTGGCGGTGAGCATGATGATCGGCATCATTTCGCCACTGCCGCGCAGCCGCCGGCAGATCGACAGGCCGTCTTCGCCGGGCAGCATCAGGTCGAGGATCATCAAGTCGTAACGTTCACGGGCGAGTTGGCGGTTCATTTCCACCGCGTCGGAGACCACGCGCACGGCGTAACCCTGCTCGTGGAGGTAACGGTTGAGCAGGTCACGCAAGCGTGCGTCGTCGTCAACGACGAGGATCCTGGTTTTGGTCTGTGCAGCTTGTGTCATGGCGCCATCGTACCCAGTTCGGGAGTGGCTGACCATGCCTTTGAAACAATCTCTTACAAAATGGCTGAACTGCGGTTGAGGGCAGCCGCGTAGCATGGGGTTGTGAAAGCGCGGCGGGCTGCATCGGAAAAGCAGGGTGATCTATGCAATTGCAACAACTGCTTACATAGGGGCCGTGGTCTGAAACATTGTGGTTACAGGCGGCAATGATGATGGCTGCAACGCTCTGCCGGGGCGTGGTCTGGATGGCGTTCTCCGGCATACTGGCGGGAATCATTTAACAGGAGTGCGGCGCATGAAACGGCGGTGGACAATTCAGCTGGCAGCCTTATTGGCGATAGCGGCCCTGCAAACAGCGCCGGCGGCAGCCGGGCCGTGGCGCGAACTGCATGCGGCGCAGGGTCAGCCGGACCGTTTCGAGCGCGGTCCGCAGCGTCAGCGGGAAGCCAGCCAGCCGGAACGTTCTCAGCGGCAGGAGCGTCCGCAGCGCCTTTCCGATGAAGAGCGCCGTGAACTGCATCGCGACCTGGACAAGGCGCGGCGGGAAATTTACAAGCCGCGCCGCGATCGTTAATTTCATTTAAATTCAAGGAATCAATTATGAAATTAAACAAGCTGCTGTTGGTTTCGATGTTGCTGGCATTGCCGGTGTTTGCCACCGAGGGCGTGCCCGGTGCAACCATCAACAAGGACGGCGCCAAGCCGTCCCGTAGCGCCATCAGTGAGATGTGCAAGGCCGATCCGGAAAAATGCAAGGCCGCGATGCAGACGCGCCGCGAAGCCTGCAAGGCGGATCCGGAGAAATGCCGGCGAGAGCAGGTGGCCATGCGCGAAAAAATGTGCGACCAGAACCCGGAGAAGTGCAAGGAGATGAAGGCGAAGATGGAGCAGCGCCGCGAAGCCTGCAAGGCTGATCCGGAAAAATGCCGCAAGGAACACCAGGCGCGCGCTGCTGATCATTTCAAGAAAAGTGATGCCGACGGCAACGGCAGCCTGTCGCGCGCCGAGGCCGAAAAAGACATGCCGCGGCTGGCGCGTCATTTCGACATGATCGATGCCAACAAGGACGGCCAGTTGTCGCCCGAGGAACTGAGCGCTGCGCGCAAGGCGCACCAGGGCGCGAAGGCGCCGGGTAAATCCTGAGGATCCGGCATGCTGCGGCGCGCCCTTGCCGTTGTGTTGTGCGGACTGGTGACCATGCCGGCGCTGGCGCGTCCGCTGGGTTTTGACGATGCGCGGCATCTGCTGAACCGCACCGGGTTTGCCGCCAACACACCTGAAATCAGTGAGTTCGCGCAACTGACGCGCGAGGCCGCTGTGGCGCGTTTGCTGGGCTGG
>JAYUYQ010000299.1:0-3599 GCA_043752435.1 Betaproteobacteria bacterium | reverse complement strand
CGCCTGATCTTAATAACTTGCGACAATTTTTTGGCCTTTAAAACAAAAGCGGCGCTTGATGCGCCGCTTTTGTTTTTCAACAACACACGTCAAGTTTTGGCGCGGGCCTTGGCTTTGACTTCGATGCCAGCCCACTTTGCGAGATCGCGGTGGATGCGGGTCACCCGCTCGGTCTGGCCCTTGGCGGGAAACCGCTCGTAGAAACCATCGCCCTTGAACTGGGCGCGTTGTGCCGCCCACGGTGTCAGTCGATCCTCCCAGCGCTTGATACGGCCCTGCGCCGGTTCGGCATCTGTGCGCGCGAGGTCGGCGCACACCCGGATCATCGCTTTCAGCGCCACCGGTTTGGTAATCTGGTAAGCGTCATGCGCCCACGCATCGCCCCATACCTTCTGTGCCGCCTTCAGGAAATCACGAATGATTTCGTAAAAACGCTCACTTTCTCGGTAGAGGTTGCTGGTGCGGCTGATCTTGCGCCAGTCGCCGCTGATCCAGCGGTGCAGTTCGTTGAATAACTCCGCTTGCAGGATCCATTTGTCCTTCTGACTGCGGCCACCGAGGCGGTTGATGCGGTAACGCAGGGGACTGTCGCCCTCGGTGTAGAGGTCTTCCACCATGCGCGCGGCAAACCGTTTGTCCGGGTCGGCCCATGACACACGCTCGTACAGATCGACCAGGTGGCTTTTGTTAATGCGTGTCGGCGTCGAGTTGATGATGACGAACATTTCCGCGGCGAAATCCTCGCTGCGGCCGTCGAAAATCACGCACGGCACGTTGATCGAGGCCGCCTCGGCCGGATGCTCCTGCAGATAGAATTTCAGCGCGGCCAACCGGTGCTGGCCGTCGATGATCAGGTATTTGGATGCGGGCTCGGCGAGATTGCCAATGGCATCCTGGCCCGACAGCGCGCTGAAGCGCAGTTCGTCGGAAGTGAACAACAACACGGTGCCGGGAATCGGCGGCTGACTGACCGCCATCTCGTAGAAATTGCGCAACTGGCGCACTTTGGATTTCGACATCTGGCGCTGAAACGCCTCGTCAGTGTGCTCAACGCGCGAAATGAATTGGGCAATTTCGTCATGCTGCGGCAGATTCTGCGGCGCAATTTCTTCACCATCGCCATAAAAGCGACTGATGAATCGCACGCGTTCCAGCACTTCTTTTGCCGGATAACTCGCAAAATAAAAAACGCTGTCTTTTTGTCTGATGCGCGTTGCCAGCATGGTGCCTGGTCCCCTTTAATCTTGTTGTAAGTACTTGGCGCATCGCGGAAATTCGGGTTTCCACAGGGCGCCGGATGGGTTGCGGCTGTCATTCTAGCGTTCGCCCATGGGGAAAAGCGAGACTCGGCGGGCTCCGCAAGCGGTAAACAAAAAATTATTCAATTAAATCAATTACTTATATTAAAAATAATTGATCCGCAGAACGCCACATGCCGAGGGCATACCGCTATGCGCGAACGAATCCGACAGGCTGAAACCGCCCGCCCAACGCCTGTTCGGCCGACACCCCCCACCAACCGCCCAGTACAGTGGCGTAAAGATCGCGAAAATCCACAGCATGTGCCAGATTGCCATTGGGATCGAGACGACCCAGTTCCGGCGCCTGGCCGTATAAACCACCGCGCACCCGCCCGCCCATCGCAAAATGCGCGCCGGCGGTGCCATGGTCGGTACCGCCACTGCGGTTTTCCGCGGCGCGACGACCGAATTCCGAGTACGTCATCACCAGCGCGGAATCCCAGCGCTGCAACTCCATCAGCGCCGCTTTCAACGCCACCATCCCGCCGGCCAGTTCCTGCAGCAAGCGCGCGTGGGTGGCGAGTTGGCCGCGATGCGTATCAAAACTACCCAGCCCGATTTTCACCGCGGCGACGCCGGGTTGCGCAGCAATCACCTGCGCCGCGGTGCGCACCGCGTTGCCGAATGCCCCTGCCGGAAACACCGTATTGAAAGCATGGCCGACGGACAAACCCGCCGCCGCCTGCGCCACTTCACGCTCGACTTTCAGGATATGTGCCAACGCACCGCTGCCTGCTGTGGCCGCCGCCGGTTGCGCCAGCCGCGCCTGGCGCAGGAATTGCTCCGTGTTGGTAATGGCCACTGCGCGCGCACCGCCGGCAAACGGCCCCATGGCGCCGCTGCCCACTACCACGCCATCGGCGGCATATTCACGCGGCGCCGGTGCCGCCTTGAACGACCGCGCCAGCCAGCCGTCCTGCAGATATTCGTTGCTGCGCGATGCAGTGTCCCAGATTTCGATGGAACGGAAATGCGACAGATTGGCATCCGGATAACCCACCCCCTGCACTATTGCCAGCTCCCTCATCTGCCACAACGCCAGCAAGGGCTGCAGCGCGGGATGCAGGCCGGTCGCGGCATCGAGCGCCAGCACCTGCTCGCGCGCAATTGCCAGTTGCGGCCGCAGCGCGTAATACGCCGGATCGGCAAACGGAATGACCGTGTTCAACCCGTCGTTGCCGCCCTGCAGCTCGACCAGCACCAGCACATTGCCGTAACCGGTCGTCGCAGCGCGCACCGGTGGTGCGCCCCACAGCACAGACACCGACGCCGCACCTGTTGCTGCCAGAAATTCGCGTCTGTTCATTGGCGATCCTCCGCTTTATTTAAGCTGAAAGGCGGCATCCTGCGTCGCCAGTCGCAATGCAGCCACATCCCGCCCCGCCACCGCCGTCACCGGCCGTGTCGCAAACACCACACGCTGCCAGTCATCAACAGATCGGCCATCGAACTGGCGGAACCAGGCAGCAGCATCAAACGGCAGGTCACTCATCCGACCGCCGCGCGTATTACCCGCCACAGCCACCCTCTGCATCGCGGGCTGCATGCCGGACTCACTGTCGCAAAACACGTTCTCGAGAAATTGCCGGCGCGACAACAAGGTCGTCGCATTGATCCAGCTGTCGCCACCGGGCCAGCCCTTGACGTTCGGCGGCGCAAACAAATCCTGCCCGAGGCGCGCAGCCGTCAGCACGTATGGCAAGGGATCAGCCACCGCCATGCGGAACTGGCGCAGCGTACCCACCACCAGATCCACCGGTGATTTGACCAGGTTGCCGCGATTGCGCGGTGCGTAGAACGCATCCGATACCAGAAGCTCGCGCAATGCCGTGCGGATGTCGTAGCCGCTGCTTCTGAACACACCGGCGATGCGCCGCACTTCGCCCATATCGGGTTCGGCAGCGACGAACTCCCGCCACAATTTGGCGACAATGAATTCCGCGGTTTCCGGACGCGCCAGCAATATCCCGAGCACTGCCGCTCCGTCATGCGCGCCGCTGACACCGAGCACGGTTTTAACGCCGTCATCGTGCAACGCGCGGCGGAACAGGAATTCACCGGTATCGCGATCTATGCTCCAGCCGGTGAAGGCCCGCGCCGCCTCCTTGACATCCTGTTCGCTGTAACGCCCTTCGCCCAGCGTAAATAACTCCATCAGTTCACGGGCAAAATTTTCATTGGGCTGTTCCTTGCGGCTGGCGGCGCCGTCGAGATAGATCAGCATCGCCGGATCACGCGCCACGGCCTGCAGCAGTTCACGGAAATTGCCCAGCGCATGGCGGCGCAGTGTCATGTGCT
>JAYUYQ010000298.1:0-3603 GCA_043752435.1 Betaproteobacteria bacterium | reverse complement strand
ACACGCTGGGACTGATCGCGAGGTTGCCGACATCCATCAATACCAGTGTGTGGCCGTCGGGCGCGGCGCGGGCGACGACATCGGCGCCGATGTTGCCGTTGGCGCCGGGGCGATTATCGGCGAGTACCGGCTGACTCCAGGATTCGGTCAACTTGGCCCCGATCAGGCGGGTCAGGATGTCGGAGGTGCCTCCCGCAGGAAACGGCACGATGATGCGGATGGGTTTGGCCGGAAAGGTCTGCGCTGCGGTCGGTGATGCGAACGCGGTCAGGAAACACCAAAGCACCAGCGATATTCTTGTTTTCATAACTCCCCCCTTTAGGTGGAGCGTTATATTAGCTGTGTTGGGCTATCCTAGGGCGATGAAAACCACAGCTTTCCAGACCCTGCGCCTGTTGGCGGACGGCGATTTCCATTCCGGCGAAACCATGGCGCGCGCGCTGGGTGTCACGCGCAGCGCCGTGTGGTACGGCATCCGGGAAATCACCGGTGCCGGTTTCCAGGTCGAGAAGGTGCATGGCCGCGGCTACCGGCTGGATCGTGCAGTATCACTGCTTGACGCGGAGTCCATCCGGCGCGCGCCGGGGGTGCATGCCGCTGGCATCGCCCTGGACATTTGCGACACCGTGGATTCCACCAATACCCAGCTGATGCTGCGTGCGGCGCAGGGTGCGCAGAGCGGACTTGCGCTGGCAGCGGAGGCGCAGACGGCGGGGCGCGGTCGGCGCGGACGGGTCTGGCACTCCGGCATTGGCAGCGCGCTGACTTTTTCCCTGCTGTGGCGGTTTGCGCAGGGTGCGCGCGAACTGGCGGGGCTGAGCCTCGCCGTGGGTGTAGCGCTGGCGCGGGTGCTGCGCGGGGCTGGGGCGCGTGACGCGCAGCTCAAATGGCCCAATGACGTGGTGCTGCCTGGCGGAAAACTCGCCGGCATCCTGATCGAAATGCAGGGTGATGTGCTGGGGCCGAGCGCCGCGGTGATCGGTATCGGCATCAACGTGTGGTCGGATCCGCTGGTGTTCGCTGCGGTCGACCAGCCGGTGGCCGACCTGGAGACGGCAACCGGTGGGGCAGTGGACCGTAACCGCTTGCTGGCGTTGCTGCTGGTCGAGCTGGCTGCGGTGCTGGAGCAGTTCGCCGCCGGCGGATTTGCGCCCTTGCGCGAGGAATGGCAGGCCTTGCACGCGCACCAGAATCAACCGGTGTGTCTGACCCTGCCTGACGGTCGTGAAGTGACCGGTCGCGCGCGCGGTGTGGCTGATGATGGCGTGCTGCTGCTCGAAACTCCTGCCGGCGTTGTGCGCCACCACAGCGGCGAGGTCAGCCTGCGCCCGCTGGCGGCGGAAGCCGGCGCATGAGCATACTCGCGATCGACATCGGCAACACCCGCATCAAATGGGGTTACAGCGAGGCGGGCGGCTGGGTGCGCCAGGGCTGGGTGGCGACAGCGCGTGCCGGCGAGCTGGCAGCGGAATTTACCGGACTGCCGGTGGCACAACGGACGGTGATTTCGAATGTGGCTGGCGCTGTAGCGCGGGTACCGGTTGCTGCGGCGTTGAATGCCGCAGCGCCGCCGCCGTTGTGGATCACCAGCACCGCGGCGCAATGCGGTGTCAGCAGTGGTTACGCCGCACCGGAGACTCTGGGCTCGGATCGCTGGGCCGCACTGATCGGTGCCTGGCACCTGACTCAGGCGGCTTGCGTAGTGGTGAATGTCGGCACGACCATGACCGTGGATGCACTGAGCGCCGAGGGTGTGTTTCTCGGCGGCTGCATTGTGCCCGGCGCGACGCTGATGCGTGATGCGCTGGCCCGCGACACGGCCAACCTGGCGGCGCGCGAGGGCGCGTTCAGCTATTTTCCCGACAATACCGGTGATGCGATGTTCAGCGGCGCGGTCAATGCGCTGGCCGGTGCCGTCGAACGCATGGCGCGTTATCTGGAAGAGAGCGCGGGCGCCCCGCCGCCGGTGGTGTTGTCAGGCGGCGGCGCCGCGCTGGTCGAGAAGCGGCTTAACGCGCCGGTGACGGTTGTCGATAATCTGGTGCTGGAAGGATTGCTGCAGATTGCGCTGCAGCCAGGAGCAGGTCAACGATGAATCGTCCGATGATGAATCAGTCAACCAAAAGAATTTTGCTGCTGTTGCTGCTGCTCGCCAACCTCGGCTTTTTCGCCTATCAGCGTGTGCTGGGCGGAACCGACGAGGCGGCGGCGCAAATCGCTGCGCTGCAGATCAGTCCGGAGAAAATTGTGCCGATTGCCGTCGAGGCGGTGTCGTCGGTGGCGCCGGCCGCGGTATCGGCTGCAACTCCTGTTCCAGTTCCAGTTGCGCCTGCGACAGTGTCACCCCCGCCCGTTGCCGCACCGACCACGTGCGCTGAATGGGGTTTATTTGCCGGATCCGAGGTGGCGCGTGCCGATGCGGCGCTGGCTGCGCTGGGGCTGCCGGCCGGGACGACGCAGCGCCGCGTCACGGAGGTTGACGGTTACTGGGTGCATATGGCGCCGTTGAAAACCAAGGGTGAGGTGGATCGCAAAGTCGGCGAACTGAAGGCGCTGGGCGTGGCAGAGTTTTTTGTCGTCGCTGAAGCCGGGCCGTGGCGCAACGCGGTGTCGCTGGGCCTGTTTAAAAACGAAGACGCGGCTAAATCCGAACTCGAACGCCTGCGAGCGCTGGGTGTGCGCTCGGCCATGGTGACGCGGCGCGAACGCTTCCTGAAACAGGTGGCGTTTGTGGTCAGCGATCCCGCTGCTGCGACCTTGGCGCGGCTGGCGGAGTTGCAGAAGGACTTTCCGGCAACGGAAATCAAAACGGGCGGCTGCCCGATTATCGCGCCGGTAAAGTCATAAAATATCAATAAAATCAAATACTTATAATATTTTATAAGTTTGCGGGCACTTACTTAACAGGGCCGGCCCTACGCACCTTGGCGAGCAAGGCGGTGGTCGAACGCTGATGGGCGAATGCGATGGAATACACCGTGCCGCCCCAGCTGCGTACTTCACGCGCACCGACGATAGCGGCCTCTTTCCAGTCGCCACCCTTGACCAGCACGCCGGGTTTCAGCGCCATGATCAGTTCCAGCGGGGTGTCGGCATCGAACCAGGTGACCAGGTCGACGCAGGCTAAAGCGGCGACTACGGCAGCGCGGTCGGCCAGTGTGTTGATCGGGCGGTCATCGCCCTTGCCCAGGCGTTTGGCGGAAGCGTCGCTGTTCAGCGCGACCACCAGTCCCGCGCCCAGCGCGCGCGCCTGCGCCAGGTAGGTGACATGGCCTCGGTGCAGGATGTCGAAGACGCCATTGGTGAACACCAGCGGCCGGGCGAGTTGGACCGCTCGCGCAGCGGCGTCAACGGGGGCGCAGATGCGCCGTTCAAAATCCGGAGTGTCGGGCATGAGGCCGCAGTCTACGCGTGCGCACAGGCTGCGACAAACGCCGCAACGCCGGCAGCGGCGCTCAGACCGCGGTCATTTCCTTGCGAAAGCGGTTGAGGTCTTTCACCGAATCGAATTTGCGCCCGAACAGCAGCGACAGGTTGTGCAGGATGACCGTGACTACCTTCTGCTCCCAATCCCGGTCGAAACGGATCTGTTCATCGAGCCAG
>JAYUYQ010000297.1:0-20670 GCA_043752435.1 Betaproteobacteria bacterium | reverse complement strand
CCGCCTGGCAGTACAAATTCCTTCAGTGGCGGCAGTTCGACATTAAACCGCGTGACCAGTTTTTCGATACGCGCCAGATGCGCGGTGCTGATCAGCGCGTGTCCCGGCAGGCTCAGTTCACCGCCGAGATCGAACAGGTCGTGCTGCACGCCGAGCAGCGCGTCGCGGATGCCGGCAGGCATTACCTCCTCAGCCAGCAACACGCCAATGGCGCTGTTCAGTTCGTCGATGTCGCCGAGCGCGGCGACGCGGGTCTGATCCTTGGCAATGCGGTCGCCTGAGGCGAGTCCGGTGCTGCCGTCGTCACCGGTGCGGGTCACGATTTTGGAAAGACGGTTTGCCATGCGTGGTCAGGGTGCTTGATTAAAAGTTAAATAAAAACAATGACTTAGATGATGTCATCCGCGGCGGATCGCGCTGCTGCCGCGCGCTGCGGGAAGTAGGTCGCATTAAACACCGGATCCTGCAATACCTGTGCGATGGCCTCCAGCGCGTGCTCCTCGGTCCGGTAAAAGTGTGGTGCGCCGATGTGTTCATACAACCCGGTTTGCTCCATCACGCTCAACACCTGCCGCTTCAGTCCGCTGAACACCATGGTGACGCCGTTTTCCCGCAGGCGTTGCACGAGGTGGCGGATCATTTCCTCGCCCGAGGCGTCGAGTTCGTTGATGGCGTCGCCGACCACCAGTACATAGCGCGCCCGCGGATGCTGTGCGGCCTGTTCGAGAATGACGTCCTCGAAATACGGCACGTTGGCGAAAAAGAGCGAGCCATCGAAGCGGATGGCAATCAGGCTCTCGCTGGTCGGCAGGTTGAACAGGCGTGCGTCGCGCAGCGTGCCGTCGGCGTGGCGGCCGAGTACGGCGACGCGCGGCCGCATGGTGCGGTACAGGTAGAGGATGATCGCCAGCGCCGCGCCGACGAGGATGCCGTTGTCGAGGTGCGGGGCGAAACTGAGCGTCGCCAGGAAAGTCACGATGGCGGCAATGCCGTCATGCCGATGGGCCTGCCATGCATGAATGATCGCCTTGAAGTTCACCAGATTGGCCACGGCGAGCATGATGATTGCCGCCAGTGCCGCCTGCGGCAGGTGATAGAGCAGCGGCGTGAACAACAGCAGTGTGACCAGCACGATGGTGCCGGCGACTACCGACGACAGTCCTGTCACGGCCCCGGTTGCCAGATTGACAGCCGAGCGGGAGAAGGATCCGCTGACCGGAAAAGACTGAAAAAAACTGCCGATGATGTTGGCGAGTCCCTGGCCGATCAGTTCCTGATCCGGGTCGATGCGCTGCCTGGTGCGGGTGGCCATCGACTTGGCGATGGAAATGGCTTCCATGAACCCGATCAGCGCGATGATCAGCGCCGTGGGCAGCAGTTTCAGCAGCGTGTTCCAGTCGAATTGCGGCAGCGCCGGCTCCGGAATGCCTGCCGGGATCGCGCCGACTACTTCACCGCCGCCGGCCAGTATTACGCGGCCATTGTCGATCCTGGAGATGATCCAGCGTTCTCCGTCGGTGTACTCACCGGCGGGCGTGGTGCTGGCAAGCTGGAAGCCGGGCGTATCTGGCGGGTCTTTGACGCCGGTAAAACGCAGACGCCGCACCTCCGCGAAGCGCACCCGGTGCTCGGCCTCGACGGCGCGCAGTTCCAGCCGCAGAAATTCGAGATCGGCATTGAGCATGATCAGGCGCGGATGACCGGCGCCATTGCTGGCGGTCAGCGCATCGATATCCGCCGACTTGCCGGCGGTCTCCGTGCGCAGTTCGCGGGCGCGGCTGGACAGGGCTGCCACCGAGTCGATGACGTTGCGCACCTGTGGATCGCGGAAATCAACAGGACTGGCGGTCGTGTTGCGTTCGAAATCGATGGCCCAGCTGAGCGCGGTAGTCAGCGCCACGGCAATCAGTACGCCGGGCCATGACGGCCGGTAGCGGCGTACCAGCAGCATCACCGCCAATGCCAGCAGGCCCATCGCCAGTGTCGGCCAGTGCGTATCGCCGATCCGCAGGAGCACATCCCAGACGTCGGCAAGGAAGCGGTCGGAGCGCGCGCTGTGCACGCCGAGCAGCTTGTTGAACTGCGACAGCGCGATGATGATGGCCGCTGCGTTGGTGAAACCGACAATTACCGGGTGCGACAGGAAGTTGACGATGGCGCCGAGCCGGAACAGGCCCATCACCAGTTCCATGATGCCGACCATCAGCGCAAGCAGGATGGCCAGTGCGATGAACTGTTCGGTGCCGGGCGCTGCGAACTGCGCCAATGCGGAGCCGGTCAGCAGCGAGACCATGGCCACCGGCCCGGTGGCCAGCTGGCACGACGACCCCCACATGGCGCCGATGATGACCGGCAGGAACGCGGCATACAGGCCGTAATAGGCCGGCAGGCCGGCAAGCTGCGCGTAGGCCATCGACTGGGGAATCAGCACCATGGCAACGGTAGCGCCGGCGATGATGTCCGCGCGTACCACTTGCCGCTGCAACGGCAGCCAGCGCAGGAAGGGAAAAAGCCGCTCGCGCAGGTTCATGACGGATCAGCGCGCGGTGTGCCGTCAGGCAGCCGGTCGCGGCATTCGCGGAAAATACGCAGCTTGCAGTCGCGGCAGACCGCGGTATCAAGCTTCGGGTAGATCGCGCCCAGCGCACGCACCTTCACCGGAAACACGTTGTTGCGTCCGATCTGGTCCAGATAGCCGCCCCGGTTGAGCAGGAGGATTACTTCGTCCTTGAGCCGGTAGAAATAGAGCCCGCCGCCGAGGCGCTGCCGGCGCCTGGCTTCATGCGCGAACAGTTCGGCGCCAGCGATATCAACGAAATTGATCCCGCTCGCCACAATCAGCACATGTTTCTGCGGCGTCTGTTCGCCGATTTCCTGCAATACCTGTTGCGTGTGATCAACGGCACCGAAGAAAATGGAACCGTTGATGCGCAGGCATTTCAGTTGCGGGCAATCGGGCAGGCCGGTGTCGGCGGAGTAGTGGTAGCTGTCAGGTCCGGGATCGGGCTTGACGTCAAGGATGACCGGATGCGAAGTGCGCTTCAGGTACAGCATCAGCGACAGCAGAATGCCGGCGTAGATCGCGAACTCGAGCTGGACGAACAGTGTCGCCAGCAGCGTCACCGCAAGGACGACGCTCTCGGGCAGGCTGGTGCGGATGATGTTGCGGATCTGCGTGATGTCGATCAGCCCCCAGGCCACCATGAACAGGATGCCGGCCATTGCCGGCAGCGGCAGGAACTGCACCAAGGGTGCTACCAGCAGCACGATCAGCAGCAGGAATACCGCTGACAGCGCGGCGGCGAGCGGCGTGCGCGCGCCGGCCTCGTAGTTGACGCCGCTGCGGTTGAACGAGCCGCTCGACGCATAGGCCGAGAAAAAACTGCCCGCGATATTGGACAGTCCCTGGCCGATGAATTCCTGATTGCCGTCGATGCGCTGCTCCGAGCGCACGGCAATGGCGCGGGCGATCGATACCGCCTCCGTCAGACCGAGCATCGTGATGGCAAGGGCGATTGATGCGGTTTTACGCAGCGACTCCAGAGAAAGGTCGGGCGCCAGGAATTGCGGGAAAATACCAGACAGAGCCTTGACGGTCTCGATCTGTCCGCCGGCATGGAGCTGCGGGATCATGTTGAGGGCTGCCGCGTACAGGCTGCCGGTAATCATCGCGATGATCATGTAGGGCAGCCTGGGAAAACGCCGTTTGACGAAGATGCCGACCAGCAGCGTGATCATGCCGACTGACGCCACGTACCAGTTGATGTGTCCGAGACCGAGTGCGGTCTGGTGCAGGGTTTCCGCAAAGGAGATGCCCCGCGGCATCGCAATTCCCAGAAAGTTCTGCAGTTGCGTGCCGATGATCAGCAGGCCGGCGCCGGCAGTGAAGCCCAGTATCACCGTGTGAGAAATGAAATTCACCAGCACGCCCATGCGGGCGAGTCCCATGGCCAGCTGGAATATTCCCGTCAGAAAGGTCACCATCAGCACCAGACGGATGTATTCCGGCGTGCCGGGTATGGCGAGGCCGCTCATCGTGGAATAGATGACGATTGAAATCGCGGTGGTTGGTCCCGACACCAGGTGCCAGCTCGATCCGAACAGGGCGGCGATGATTGCCGGGATCATGGCCGCGTACAAGCCGTACTCAGGCGGCAGTCCGGCGATGGTGGCGAAGGCCACCCCCTGCGGCAGCACGACGACGGCACCTGTCAGGCCGGCCAGGGCGTCCGCGCGTAATGTACGGCGGTTGACCAGCGGCCACCAGTGCAGGAACGGAAATAACCGGCCGGCGAACTGCAGCAGTTCGGGGCGGGAGCGGAATAAAAACTTCAAGGGCTTTCCCGGGGCAATGATTTTCATTATGGGTCATCGCGGCAGTGCTGGCCAATCAGCTAAATTTGCCCGGCAATCAGCGAAATTTTTGGGCTATAATCTGCGCCCTGCATCGTTCAAAAAGGAAAGAGCGCCTTCATGACACGGTTAACTGCAATTTGCCTCGCAATCGGAGTGGCACTGGTCCCGGGTTTCGCCCAGGCAGCCGAAGGCAATCCGGCGGCAGGCAAGGGCAAGTCCGCGATGTGTGCCGGCTGCCACGGTATTCCCGGTTACAAGACCGCATTCCCGGTGACCTACAGCGTGCCGAAAATAGGCGGGCAGCATGCCGCCTACATCGTCAAGGCGCTGCAGGGTTACAAGAACGGTGACCGCACGCACCCGTCGATGCGCGCGATCGCAGCCGGCCTGACCGATCAGGACATGGCCGATGTTGCTGCCTACTATGCGTCGACCGCAGTCCAGTCGGCGTCGAAATAACAGGTTCAGGGGATAGCGATGAAAAAACTGCTGTGGATGGCCGGTTGTGCGGCGCTGATCGCCAGCGGCCCGTTGCTGGCTGCCAACCCTGCTGCGGGTCAGGAAAAAGCCAAAACCTGTGCGGCCTGTCATGGACCGGACGGCAACAGCGCCGCCCCGGATTTTCCGCGACTGGCCGGCCAGAATTTTGATTATTTGGTCAAATCCCTGGCGGATTACAAGTCGGGCGAACGCAAAAACGCGATCATGGCGCCCCTGGCTGGTGCCTTGTCACAACGTGAGATCGAGGACCTGGCTGCTTATTTCTCGCGGCAGCAGGGGCTCACGGTCAAATATTGAGTTTCCGTCACACTAAAAAACGCGCCTCCAGGCGCGTTTTTTTGCGTCATGTTTTTGTGCTGCGTTTTTATTTGGTTTTCTGACGGAACTCGCAGAGGTCGTTGATCGGGCACTCGCCGCAGCGCGGTTTGCGCGCGATGCAGATATAGCGTCCGTGCAGGATCAGCCAGTGGTGTGCATGCTGCTTGAACGCCTCTGGTGTCACCTTCAGCAGTTTGAGTTCGACTGCAAGCACGTCCTTGCCCGGCGCGAGACCGGTGCGGTTACTGATGCGGAAAATATGCGTATCGACAGCGATGGTCGGCTCGCCGTAAGCGATGTTCAGCACGACGTTCGCCGTCTTGCGCCCGACTCCCGGCAGTTCTTCCAGCGCGGCGCGGTCGCGCGGCACGGTGCCGTAATGTTTTTCAAGCAGAATCGCGCAGGTGGCAATGATGTTTTTCGCCTTGGTGCGGTAAAGGCCAATGCTTTTAATGTATTGCTCAAGACCGGGCACGCCCAGCTTCAGCACCGCCTGCGGTGTGTTCGCCTTTTTGTACAGGGGCCGGGTGGCCCGGTTGACGCTTTTATCGGTGGCCTGTGCTGACAGGATCACGGCGACCAGCAGTTCGAAGGGAGAGGCGTATTCCAGTTCACCGCGCGGCTCGGGGTTGGCGTTGCGGAAACGTTCGAAAATGGCCAGTCTTATTGCGGGATTCACGGTATTTTCGCGGCGTGTTGCGGCATGGCGAGATGATTATAATGGGCGCATTGTCCCCACGGAGTTTCCGATGCACAGACCCGCGGTAAAGCGATGGGCGTGGTTAAGCAAGCTTGGGCAATGGCTGGCGACCGTCCTGCTCGCGACGATTGCCGCAGCGGCACTGGCTGAGCCGGTGACGGTGGAGCGTGACAGCGTTTTGCGTGCGGAACCCCGCACCGATGCCGGGGTTGCCGGCAATCTGGCCAAGGGAGCGACTGGCGACGCGGTGTCGCGGCAGGGTGCATGGGTACAGGTCAAGTCCGGCACGGTGACCGGCTGGCTCTATTCCTTCAATGTTCGCTTCGGCGCGGTTGGTGCCGGCAGCAGTGGCGGAGGCACCGGCTCGGCGCTGGGGCGCGTCTTCGGTCCGCGCCAGCAGGTCAATGTGACCGCCACCATCGGCATCCGCGGCCTCGATGAAGAGGACCTGAAGCAGGCGCATTTCGACGAAGGTCAGATGCGGCAACTCGATGGTTATGCCGCCAGCCGCGAGCAGGCGGCGGCGCAGGCCGGGAAATCCGGATTGAGTGCCGTTCAGGTCGATTATCTCGACCCGGCTAGCGGGAGCAGCCAATGATGACGAGCATGCATGCAATCTGCATGGGGGCGCTGGTCGCGACGGCGGGGATTTGCGGTACAGCGCAGGCGCAAAGCATTGATCTCAACCGCCTGTTCAACATCGGGCGTGACGCGGTTACCGCGGTGTCCGGTGTCAGCGAGCCGGAGGAACTGAAAATCGGCCGTGAAGTTGCTGGACGCATGCTGGGTGCCGCGCCACTGGTCAACGATGTCGCGCTGCAAAGTTATGTCAATCGCGTCGGACGCTGGGTGGCGACGCAAAGCGAACGGCCCGACTTGCCGTGGCGTTTTGCGGTGATCGACACCGCATCGATCAACGCCTTTGCCGCACCAGGCGGTTATGTGTTGTTAACGCGCGGGTTGTATGAAATCCTCGACAATGAAGCTCAGCTCGCCGGCGTGCTGGCGCATGAAGTCGCCCATATCGTACGCCGCCATCATGTGACGGTGATGCAGAAAAGCGCCGCCCTGTCGGCAGGCGCGCAGATCGCGCAGCGTGACAACCGATCGGCATTGCTCAACAACATGATCGGCAGCGGGGCGGAGATCTTCGCGCGCGGGCTCGATAAGGGCGCAGAGCATGAAGCAGATGCGATGGGCGTGGTGCTGGCCGCACGCGCCGGCTACAACCCGTTCGGACTGGTCGATGTATTGCACAAGCTGGCAGCGCGCGGTGCGGAGGATGGATCGTTGGCGCTGCTGTTTAAAACCCACCCGACGCCGGGTGACCGGCTGGAGCAATTGGGCGTTGCGCTGACGCCGCGCGTGGCTCAGTTGCCGACGGGGCGTGAACTGGTCATCTGGCGTATCGCTGCCGGCGCAGGTCCGGTGCGGGCGTCACAACCATTGCCTGCGGAAGGGGCGCGTGGCCTCACTGCACAGCCCAGCGCACCGCAACAAGAGCAACCCAAGAGCGGTATTGATCCGGTGCAGTTGCTGCGCGGCCTGTTCGGGCGTTGACGCTGCAATTTAAAAGCCGGTTTTAACCGCGGTTTATTAACCTGCTGTTTTGCCCATTCGCGCGCGCGCCCTGACCATGGCGCGATCCAGGGTTGCTTGTTTACGCGCAGCTCTTTCCGTGTCTGTTGACGTGGTTTTTCCGCTGGGGTGCTTGACGGCGCGCGCTGTCAGTCGTTGCTGGTGCGCCTGATAGCGTTCCCGCAATCGTTCGGACACGGCACGTTGCGCCATGTGATCACGCGGCGTGCCGGTAGTCACGATGCTGATGCAATCGACCGGACAGGGCGGCAGGCACAACCCGCAACCGGTGCATTCCGCGGCGATCACCGTATGCATCTGTTGGCGCGCGCCGACGATGGCATCGACGGGGCAGACGGGCAGGCACAATGCGCAGCCGATGCAGGTGGACTCATCAATGACAGCCACTGCCGGTGCAGCGGCAACACCATGTGCTGTGCTCAGCGGCATGACTGGTATGTTCAACAAGGCTGCCAGTTCGGCAATGACCTCAATGCCGCCCGGCGGGCACTGGTTGATCGCTGCCTTGCCTGTGGCGATGGCCTCGGCATAGGGTCGGCAGCCGGCGTAATCACACCGGCCGCATTGCGTCTGTGGCAGCAGTGCATCAATGGCGTCTACAGGACGCATTGCGTATCAGGGCACTGGCTGGGCGCAGGCGTTGATGCAGGCGCCGACCAGTGCCGGACCGGCATATACCAAGCCGGTGTAGAGCTGTACGAGACTGGCGCCGGCAGTGATACGCGCTGCGGCGTCATCGCCAGCCATGATTCCGCCGACACCGATCACCGGCACTGCGCCGGCGAGTGCTGCGGCGAGCTGCGCAGTGACCGACTGAGCCTGGGCGGTCAGCGGTGCACCGCTGAGGCCGCCGGTTTCTGCGCCGTGAGGCAATTGCGTGACCGCGTCGCGGGCCGTGGTGGTGTTGGTGGCGATGACCGCGTCGATCTGATGCGTAACCAGCAGTCCGGCTATAGCGGATATTTGCGAGGCGTCGAGATCAGGCGCGATTTTCAGCGCCAGCGGTACCCGTCGGCCGTGGCGGTCAGAGAGCCGCTCACGTTCGTTTTGCAGCGCGGCCAGCAGTTGGCCGAGTTCATCGGTCTGCTGCAGTTGCCTGAGATTTTTGGTATTGGGCGAAGAAATATTGACTGTGACGTAGCTGGCATGGGCGTAGACCTTGCGCAGGCAGATCAGGTAATCGTCGGCGGCGCGTTCGATGGGTGTGTCGAAATTCTTGCCGATGTTGATGCCGAGCACACCGCGGAAATTTGCGCGCAATACATTGCTGATCAGTGCATCGACGCCGTGGTTGTTGAAGCCCATGCGGTTGATGACCGCTTGCGCTGCCGGCAGGCGGAACATCCGCGGTCGCGGATTGCCCGGTTGAGGTCGCGGCGTGACGGTGCCGATTTCCAGAAAACCGAAACCGAGAGTCGCCAGTGCGTCGATATACCCGCCGTTTTTGTCGAGCCCGGCGGCGAGCCCCACCGGATTGGGGAAAGAAATGCCCATCACCGTGCGTGGGGCTGCGCTGGTGCGCGGTGCAAAGGCGCCAACGATGCCGGTGCGCGCGGCGAGTTGCAGTGATTCGAGGGTCAGGTGGTGCGCGGACTCGGCGTCGAGTGCGAACAGCAAGGGGCGGAGCAAGGTGTACATGGCTGTATTGTACCGACCTCAGGTGTCCTGAGGGGCCCTAGCCCGCGAGCGCTTGCCAGCGGCCTTCAATCAGACCTTCCATCGGCTGAAATTGAATTTTGTAGGCCATTTTCCGGCTCTGCGCAATCCAGTAGCCGAGATAAAGATAGGGCAGATCGAGTTGCCGGCAGAGATCGACCTGCCACAGGATGTTGTAGGTGCCGAAACTGGCGCCCGCGATTTCGGGATCGAAAAATGTGTAGACCGATGACACGCCGTCCTGCAACTGGTCGACGATGCTGACCATGCGCAGCGCGCCGTCCTCGCGGAATTCGACCAGTCGGGAATCGACATTACTCTGCAGCAGAAAGTGCCGGTATTGTTCGCGGCTGTCCTGGTCCATGCCGCCGCCGGCGTGGCGCTGAGCCTGGTAACGCAGGTACAGCGCGTAGTGCTCGGGGTGGTATTTGAGTTCCAGCGTCCGTGATTCGAGCGCGGCATGCCGCTTCCGTGTGCGGCGCTGGGTGCGGCTGGACTGGAAATCTTCAGTGACCAGGCGCACCGGTACGCAGGCGCGGCAATGATCACAGTGCGGCCGGTAGGTGAACGCCCCGCTGCGGCGAAAGCCGGCTCGCACTAGTTCGCTGTAGACGGGGCCGTCGATCAGATGACTGGGGGTGGCGACCTGCGAACGCGCCATGCGTTCCGGCAGGTAACTGCAGGGGTAGGGCGCAGTGGCATAAAACTGCAGTATCGAGAGCGGGAATTCCGAGAGATAGGTCACTGTTGCTTACTTTGGTTACCCAGTCAGCGGTTCGTTGTCAAAGTGCCAGACATCGTCAGTCTGGGGGTAGTTTACCAATTCCGCCAGATGCCGAGAAAAATCGCGGCGAGGAATCTCGCGCGCACCGAAGCGTGCGAGATGCGCGGTGTTCATCTGGCAGTCAATGATGCCGTATTGCCCGCGTTCCATCCGGCGCATCAGGTGCGCCAATGCGATTTTCGAGGCGTCGGCCGCCCATGCGAACATCGATTCGCCGTAGAAGACGCGTCCCAATGCGATTCCGTAGAGGCCGCCAGCCAGTTCGCCGTCGATCCAGGTCTCCACCGAATGGGCGTGACCGAGGCGGTGCAGTTCGCAGTAGGCCGCGATCATGTCCGGCGTGATCCAGGTGCCGGCGCCGTCAGTGCGCGGCGCAGCGCAGGCACGCATCACGGTTTCAAACGCAGTATCAACACGGATCTCGTAATCAAGTCGGCGCAGCCGTTTTGCCAGTGAACGCGGCATGCGGAACTCGGCGGGGAACAGCACCATGCGCGGGTCCGGACTCCACCACAACACCGGCTGCCCGGCGCTGTACCAGGGAAAAATCCCGTTGCGATAGGCGGCAAGCAGTCGTGCCGGTGACAAATCCGCGCCTGCGGCGAGCAGACCGTCGGGTTCCGTCAGCGCACTTTCGATTGGGGGGAAATGGGCGCCACTGTCAAGCCAGGGAATCATGCCCTCATTTTAGAAGAACAGCCTTGATTGGGTGGGGGATAATTGACGTGGAGCTATATCGGCTGATTTGCACACACCAGACATGAAGCGGCGCCAATCGAATACGGCGAGAGTGTCATGAAGCGGTAGTCATGAGTGCCGGTGGAGCCGACGATCAGCCTGGAAAACGGAATGGCCGCCACCGCTATAGCTACGCACTATTTTTGCGGAATGCAGCGATCAGTTTATCCCGCGGCTCCAGCAAATCCGCCAGCGTATGGCCATCGAGTTCGTCGAAGAATGCACTCATGGCTCGTCTCAGAATTTCTGCCAACTCGCATGTTGACTCGATGGGACATGCCGTGTAGTTTTTTTGAAAACACTGAACAATTGCCAGATCATCTTCTGCGTCGCGCACGACATCTCCCAGAAGGATCTTTTCCGGGGCACGGGCAAGCCGCATGCCTCCGCCTTTCCCCCGCTTGGTTTCCACGTAACCCAGTTTCGCCAGGTGTTGGACAATTTTCATCAAGTGATTTTCCGAGATGCCATAGGCGGTTGCGATATTACTGATCGTGGTCAAGCGACCCTCATGCCGGTGTATCCCTAAATAAATAAGGATACGCAGCGTGTAGTCGGTAAAAATGGTCAGCCGCATGGGAGCTCCGGCCCGGTGATGCAAAGCGGTTTCTGGGATGTGGAAAGTGATGAATTGTTTTTGATTTTAAAGCGATTTTATAAAAGTGGATTTGAGATGCATCTTTAGTTGATCTAGATCAAGCCAGGGCTTGGCCTGCTCCCTTAACTTGTAATCCGAACATCAGGCACAGGAGCGGGCGATGGCAACGGAGAAGTACAAGCAATGGTCGGTCGTGACATCAAGCACGATTGCATTCACGGTCTGTTTCATGGTGTGGATGATGTTTGCAGTCATCGGCATTCCGATCAAGGAGTCTCTGGGGCTCAACGAAACGCAATTCGGCATTCTGGTTGCGACGCCGGTTCTTACGGGATCGTTGATTCGCCTGCCACTGGGGATGTGGACGGACCGCTATGGCGGGCGTATCGTTTTTTTCATACTGATGCTGTGTACGGTGATTCCGATCTGGATGATCTCCTGGGCGACTGAATACTGGCATTTCCTGGTGACCGGACTGTTCGTGGGCGTGGCCGGCGGCTCTTTCACTGTCGGCATCGCCTACTGCGCGCGCTGGTTCCCGAGAAACCGCCAGGGATTTGCTATGGGTATCTTTGGAATGGGCAATACCGGGGCGGCGGTGACGAAGCTGGTTGCACCGACTATCGTGGTGGCTTACGGCTGGACGATGGTGCCGAAAGTTTATGCCGTGCTCATGCTGGTCACGGCGGTGCTCTTCTGGTTCTTCACTTTTACCAAAGACGAGCATACCGCAGGGGCTTCGCAAGTGACGGTCAAAGAGCAGTTGATGGCGCTGAAGGATCCGACGGTTTGGCGATATAGCCAGTATTACTCCATAGTTTTTGGCGGATATGTCGCGCTGTCGCTGTGGATGACCAAGTACTACATAACCGAGTACGGTTTCGATATCCGGATGGCCGCCCTGCTGGCTGCCGGCTTCAGCATTCCAGGGGGTGTGCTCCGTGCTTTCGGCGGCTGGTTCTCGGACAAGTATGGCGCTCATTCGGTCACTTGGTGGGTGCTGTGGGTTGGACTGGTGTGCCTGTTTTTTCTGTCTTATCCGCAGACCGACTTCACCATTCACACGGTGTCGGGACCGAAGACTTTTCATCTCGGTCTCAACCCGACGATGTTCACCATCATCATGTTCACCATGGGTATTGCCTTTGCGATCGGTAAAGCCTCGGTGTTCAAGTACATCTCCGACGACTATCCCCACAACATTGGCGTCGTATCGGGAGTCGTGGGGTTGGCGGGCGGCATGGGTGGATTTATTCTGCCCATCATGTTCGGCGCGCTGGTGGACCTGACGGGAGTGCGTTCATCGGCGTTCATGCTGATGTTCGGCATCGTCTGGGTGTCGCTGATGTGGATGTACTTCAGTGAAGTTCGCCCGATGGGTCTGGCGGAGGGCAGAAAGCATCCTGAGCCCGCGCACTTCTCCTGAGTCTTCGAAAATGAGAACAAACATAAGCAGTAAAACAGACCCAAAGGGCGCCGATGTCGCGAAGTGGGATGTTGAAGACCCTGTCTTCTGGGAATCGCAGGGTAAGCGCATCGCCTACCGCAATCTGTGGATATCGGTGCCGAGCCTGTTGTGCGGTTTCGCGATCTGGGGCATGTGGGGAATCATTACGGTTCAGATGCTGAATCTGGGTTTTCCGTTCACGCAAGCTGAATTGTTTACCTTGACTGCGATTTCGGGACTGGCCGGCGCCACCATGCGCATTCCGGCCTCGTTCCTCATTCGTCTCGCGGGCGGGCGCAATACCATCTTTCTGACCACCGCCATGTTGCTGGCCCCGGCCATCGGCACCGGCATTGCCCTGCAGCACAAGGACTGGCCGCTGTGGGCATTCCAGTTGATGGCCCTGTGGTCGGGCGTGGGTGGCGGTAACTTTGCCAGCTCGATGTCGAATATCAGCACTTTTTTTCCCAAGCGGCTGCAAGGCACTGCGCTGGGTATCAATGCAGGACTGGGTAACTTTGGCGTGACCAGCATGCAGGTCATCATTCCGCTGGTGATGACAGTGAGCATCTTTGGCGCCTTGGGGGGCGAGCCGATGACGCTGGTGAAGGATAGCGGCTGGATTTTCGGCAAGATCGCGGCAGGCACGCCCACCTATATCCAGAACGCCGGCTTCGCGTGGCTGCTATCGCTGGTGCCGTTATCGATCCTGTGCTGGTTTGGCATGAATAATCTGCTGACGGTGTCGCCCAACATCGGCGGCACGATTGCCGCCTTTATCAAGATCACCTGGCTGTACACCTTGTCTTTCCTGCCGGCCGGGCTCGGTTTATATCTTTATCTTCCTGCGCCCACGGGCCTCGGCTTGTTGAACATGTGGGTTGCGATGCCGCTGATTATTGTCAGCACGTTGCTGGTGTTGAAGCTAACGGCCTTCGGCACGATGAAGGACAACCTCTCAAAGCAGTTTGCGATCTTTCGCAACAGGCACACTTGGTCGATGACGTTGCTGTACATCGTAACTTTTGGATCGTTCATCGGATTCTCGATGGCGCTGCCGCTTTCGATCACGGTGATCTTCGGGGTCAGCCACGTGCCTGATGCATCGGGCGTCATGCAGCACACACTCAAAAATCCTAATGCGCCTTCGGCATTAACTTACGCCTGGATCGGACCGTTCGTCGGCGCCCTGATCCGCCCTGTGGGCGGCTGGATTTCCGACAAGGTAGGCGGGTCGATAGTTACCCAGATTATCTCGGCGGTGATGGTAGTGGCCGCCACGGCGGTGGGGTATGTCATGTTGCTGGCGTACAAATCGCCAGCACCGGAACAGTACTTTCTGGTGTTCATGGTGCTGTTCGTTGTGCTGTTCGCCGCCACGGGCATCGGTAATGGTTCTACGTTCCGTACCATCGGCGTGATCTTCGACCGTACGCAGGCCGGCCCGGTACTGGGCTGGACATCTGCGGTGGCCGCCTACGGCGCCTTCATCGCGCCAGTGGTCATCGGCGCGCAGATCAAGGCCGGTACACCCGAGATTGCGATGTATGGTTTCGCCGTTTTCTACGCGCTTTGTCTGGTTCTTAACTGGTGGTTTTACCTGCGTACCAATGCGTACGTAAAGAATCCCTGATCTTCGACTGGCTTTTGTTCCATCTTCAACCTTCCGGGAATACCGCATGAGCCACTTTCTTGACCGACTGACCTACTTCTCCCAGCCGCGCGAATCATTTTCCGGCGACCACGGTGTAGTCACTGGCGAAGACCGTACTTGGGAGGACGCCTACCGTAACCGCTGGGCGCACGACAAGATTGTGCGCTCCACTCACGGCGTTAACTGCACCGGGTCATGCTCGTGGAAGATTTATGTCAAAGGCGGCATCGTTACCTGGGAAACTCAGCAGACCGACTACCCGCGCACGCGCTGGGACATGCCCAATCACGAGCCACGCGGCTGCTCTCGGGGCGCGTCGTACTCGTGGTATCTGTACAGTGCCAATCGTGTGAAGTATCCCTTGGTGCGCGGACGGCTGCTCAAGTACTGGCGCGAAGCGCGCCTGGATAAAGATCCTGTGGCGGCTTGGACTTCCATCGTCGAAAGCGACGCCAAGCGGCGAGATTATCAAAGCATTCGCGGTCTCGGCGGTTTTGTGCGCTCGAACTGGGACGAGGTGAATGAGATCGTTGCTGCGGCCAACGTGTACACCATTAAAAAGTACGGCCCCGATCGCGTGATCGGCTTCTCGCCGATTCCTGCCATGTCTATGGTGAGTTACGCCGCAGGCTCGCGTTACCTCAGTCTGATCGGCGGCGTGAGCATGAGCTTTTACGACTGGTACTGTGATTTGCCACCGTCGAGTCCGCAGGTGTGGGGAGAGCAAACCGACGTACCCGAGTCGGCCGACTGGTTCAACTCCGGCTTCATCATCGCCTGGGGCTCCAACGTCCCGCAAACGCGCACGCCGGACGCGCACTTCTTCACCGAGGTTCGCTACAAAGGCACCAAGACTGTAGCGGTGACGCCCGACTATTCAGAGGTCGCCAAACTTGCCGACATCTGGATGCACCCGAAGCAGGGCACTGACGCCGCAGTTGCGATGGCAATGGGCCATGTCATCCTGAAGGAGTTTTACTTCCCCGATGACGGCCGGGAGCGCAGCGCTTACTTCGACGATTACGTGCGCCGCTACACCGACATGCCGATGCTGGTCATGCTCAAAGAACACACCCTGCCCGATGGCGAAATAATCATGGTGCCCGATCGCTATGTTCGCGCATCGGATTTCAGCGACAAGCTCGACCAGGCCAACAATCCGGAGTGGAAGACGGTCGCCTTCGATGAGGCGGGCAATGTGGTGCTGCCAAACGGTGCCATCGGTTTCCGCTGGGGACCGGATGGTCGCGCCGACCAGGGCCAGTGGAACCTTGAAGCCAAGGAGGCCCGGCACCGCAAGAGCGTGAAGCTCAAGCTGTCGCTGCTTGAAGGTGGCGCGCCGAGCCGGGAAACCGCAAAAGTGGGCTTCCCATACTTCGGCGGCATTGAGAGCGAGCACTTTCCCAATAACGTGCTCAAGGGTCAAGGCGACGGCGGCAATGGCGACGTACTGGTGCGTACCGTGCCCGTGCAGCGCATCGCGCTGGGCCAGGAAGGCGACAGGCGCGAAGCACTGGTAGCCACCGTGTTCGACCTGCAAGTGGCGAACTATGGCGTGGCACGCGGCCTGGCCGGCGAACTGGCCGCCACGGATTTCGATGACGACACGCCGTACACGCCGGCCTGGCAGGAGCGCATCACCGGCACCCCGCGCGCGCAATTAATCACAGTGGCGCGGCAGTTTGCCGACAATGCGCACAAGACGCACGGCAAGTCGATGGTGATCATCGGTGCAGCGATGAACCACTGGTACCACAGCGATATGAACTACCGTGGCGTCATCAATATGCTGATGATGTGCGGTTGTATCGGCCAGAGCGGTGGCGGCTGGGCGCATTACGTCGGGCAGGAGAAGCTGCGGCCACAGACCGGCTGGACCGCTCTGGCTTTTGCACTTGACTGGATCCGCCCGCCGCGTCAGATGAACAGCACCAGCTTCTTCTACGCACATACCGACCAGTGGCGTTACGAGAAGCTGGGCATGGAAGAGGTCATCTCACCGCTGGCCGACAAGAAGCTCTATGGCGGCAGCATGATCGACTACAACGTGCGCGCCGAGCGCATGGGCTGGCTGCCGAGCGCGCCGCAGTTGCAGACCAACCCGCTGCAGGTGGTGCGCGATGCGCAGGCCGTAGGCAGCGATCCGAAAGACTATGCGGTCAAGGCGCTGCAGGACGGCTCGTTGAAGATGAGCTGCACCGACCCCGATCATCCCGACAACTGGCCACGCAACATGTTCGTGTGGCGTTCCAACCTCCTTGGCTCATCGGGCAAGGGCCACGAGTACTTCCTCAAGCATCTGCTGGGAACGAGTAATGGTGTGCAGGGCAAGGACCTGGGTGCGGAAGAAGCGAAGCCCGAGGAGGTTGTGTGGCATGCCCAAGCTCCTGAAGGCAAGCTTGACCTGCTGGTCACCCTGGACTTTCGCATGAGCACCACCTGCCTGTACTCCGATATCGTGCTGCCCACCGCCACTTGGTATGAGAAGAACGACCTCAACACCAGCGACATGCATCCCTTCATTCATCCGCTGTCCACGGCTGTGGACCCGGCATGGCAATCGCGTAGTGACTGGGACATCTACAAGGGTTTCGCGAAAAAATTCAGCGAAGTGTGTGTGGGTCACCTGGGCGTGGAGAAGGAATTGGTGCTGACGCCGCTGATGCACGACAGTCCATCAGAGCTGGCCCAACCCTTCGAGGTCAAGGACTGGAAACGTGGCGAATGCGACCTCATCCCGGGCAAGACCGCGCCGAACCTGCAAGTGGTCGAGCGCGACTACCCCAACGTGTATAAACGCTTTACTGCGTTGGGACCGCTGATGAACAAGGTGGGCAATGGTGGTAAAGGCATTGCGTGGAATACGCAGGAAGAGGTGACACAGCTGGGTCAATTGAACGGCCTCAACACCGTGGAAGGCGTGACCCACGGCATGCCGAAGATTGAAACTGATATAGATGCCGCCGAAGTGGTGCTGATGCTGGCACCGGAGACCAACGGCCACGTTGCGGTCAAGGCCTGGCAGGCGCTGGGCAAACAGACTGGCCTTGATCACACTCATCTGGCGATCCATCGCGAAGACGAAAAAATCCGCTTTCGCGACATCCAGGCGCAGCCACGCAAAATCATCAGTTCGCCGACTTGGAGCGGCATCGAGAGCGAGACCGTCTCGTACAACGCCGGCTACACCAACGTACATGAGATGATCCCATGGCGCACGCTCACTGGCCGCCAGCAGTTTTACATGGACCATCCGTGGATGCGCGCTTTTGGTGAAGGCTTTTCAAGCTATCGCCCGCCGGTGGATCTGAAGACCACCGCCGGCATCCACGGCATCAAGCCGAATGGCAACCCCGAGATTGCTCTGAACTTCATTACGCCACACCAGAAGTGGGGTATCCACTCCACCTACACCGATAATCTTCTGATGCTTACATTGAGCCGCGGCGGGCCTTGCGTTTGGCTCAGCGAAGACGACGCGAAGCGTGCCGGCATAGTCGACAACGACTGGATAGAGCTATTCAACATCAACGGTGCCATCGCGGCGCGCGCTGTGGTGAGCCAGCGGGTCAACCCTGGCATGGTGATGATGTATCACGCGCAGGAGAAGATCGTGAACACCCCGGGGTCCGAAATCACAGGTGCTCGCGGCGGTATCCACAACTCGGTGACGCGCATCGTGTTGAAGCCTACACATATGATCGGCGGCTACGCGCAGTTCAGCTACGGATTCAACTATTACGGAACCATCGGTACCAACCGGGATGAGTTCGTCGTGGTGCGCAAAATGAACAAGATTGACTGGCTCGACACACCTGCTTCAACCGAACCCGCTTTGGATGCCCAGCAGGCATAAGTAAACCTAGGGAAATCAGATGAAAGTACGCGCTCAAATCGGCATGGTGCTGAATCTGGACAAGTGCATCGGTTGCCACACTTGTTCTGTGACCTGCAAGAACGTATGGACCAGCCGGCCAGGTGTCGAATACGCCTGGTTCAACAACGTCGAGACCAAGCCCGGCATCGGCTACCCGAAGGAATGGGAGAACCAAAGCAAGTGGAATGGTGGCTGGGTGCGCAAAGCCAACGGCAGCATCGAGCCTCGTCAGGGGGCGCGGTGGAAGTTGCTGATGCGCATCTTTGCCAACCCCAATTTGCCGGAGATCGACGACTACTACGAACCCTTCACCTTCGACTACGATCATTTGCAGTCGGCCCCGGAAATGACGGCCACGCCTACGGCGCGCCCGCGCAGCCTGATTACCGGCAAGACCATGGAAAAGATCGTGTGGGGCCCAAACTGGGAGGAGATTCTCGGCGGTGAATTCAGCAAGCGCAGCAAGGACAAGAATTTCGACGATATCCAGAAAGATATCTACGGCCAGTTCGAAAACACCTTCATGATGTACCTGCCACGGCTGTGCGAGCATTGCCTGAATCCGGCGTGTGTGGCGAGCTGTCCCTCGGGCTCGATTTACAAGCGCGAGGAAGACGGGATCGTGCTGATCGACCAGGACAAGTGCCGCGGCTGGCGCATGTGTGTCAGTGGCTGCCCGTATAAAAAAATATACTACAACTGGCAGTCGGGCAAGGCCGAGAAATGCACCTTTTGCTACCCGCGCATTGAAGCGGGCCAGCCCACGGTGTGTTCGGAAACCTGCGTCGGACGTATCCGTTACCTCGGTGTGTTGTTATACGACGCCGACCGCATTCAGGAGGCGGCCAGCGTCGAGCACGACCGCGACTTGTATCAGGCGCAACTCGATATTTTCCTCGACCCGAACGACCCCAAGGTGATCGAACAGGCGCGCGCTGATGGCATTCCTGACGCGTGGATGGAGTCCGCACGAAAAAGCCCTGTCTACAAGATGGCAGTGGAATGGAAAGTGGCGCTGCCGCTGCATCCCGAATACCGCACATTGCCGATGGTGTGGTATGTACCGCCGCTGTCACCAATCAGTGCCGCAGCCAACGCCGGGCATGTCGGTGCCAATGGCGAAATACCGGACGTAAACCAACTTCGCATTCCCGTTAAGTACCTCGCCAACCTGCTCACCGCCGGTGACACGGCGCCGGTGGTGCGCGCGCTCGAACGCATGCTGGCGATGCGGGCCTACCAACGCGAGAAGCATGTCGATGGGCGCGTGAATACGGCCGTATTAAAGCAGGTGGGCATGACCCAGCTTGAAGTGGAAGACATGTACCACGTAATGGCCATCGCCAACTACGAAGACCGCTTCGTGATCCCGAGCACGCACCGTGAGTATGCCGAAAACACCTTCGACATCCGTGGCGGCTGCGGCTTCTCCTTTGGCAACGGCTGCTCCGATGGTGCGAGCAAGGTCAGTCTGTTCGGTGGCACCAAAAAGCGCACTATTCCCATAAAGGCACAGGTTTAAGCCATGACCCTCACCTCGTCCCTCACTTCGTCCATCACCCCGAAAGTCCCCAATGCGTCTCTTAGCTTGCGGGTGCTCGCGCGCCTGTTGAGCTATCCCGACGCTGAGTCGCGCAGCCACTTGTCCGAGATGCGCGAGGCACTGCACAGCGAGCGCGCGATCAGTTTCGCGCGTCTGGCGGAACTGGATTTGTTGATGGATACACTCTCCAGCGGTGATCCGCTCGACGCTGAGGCTGCCTACGTGAACCTGTTCGACCGTGGTCGTGCCACTTCCTTGCATCTGTTCGAGCATGTGCATGGCGATTCGCGTGATCGTGGTCCGGCGATGATTGATCTGGCGCAGACCTATGACAAAGCCGGTCTATACCTTGCCCCTGGCGAGCTTCCCGATTACCTGCCAGCAGTGCTGGAATTCGTATCAACTCAACCGCCGCGAGAAGCCCGCGCCTTTCTGAGCGAGATGGCGCACATCTTCAACGCCATCTTCGGTGCACTGCAGCAACGCCAGAGTGCTTACGCCAGCGTGATCGGCGCCTTGATGGAATTGGCGGGCGAGAAGGCGCAAGCCGTGAAACTCGTGCCCGAAGAGCCGCTGGACGAGAGTTGGGTCGAACCACCGGTTTTCGGTGGTTGTTCCTCAAAAGGCCAGACCGCACCCGGCCAGCCGCAACCGATACACATCATCCGCAAAGACAAGCCAGTACAAGGAGCGTCGTTATGAGCGGGCTGCACGGTTTTCTCTTTCAAGTCTATCCGTACATCTGCTTCACGGTGTTCCTGGTGGGCAGCCTGATCCGCTTCGACCAGAACCAGTACAGCTGGAAGAGTGACTCGTCGCAGATGCTGCGCGCGGGCACTCTGCGCTGGGGCAGCAATCTGTTTCACGCGGGCATTCTGTTCCTGTTCTTCGGCCATCTC
>JAYUYQ010000296.1:0-3627 GCA_043752435.1 Betaproteobacteria bacterium | reverse complement strand
ACTGGGCATTGTCCCAAGGCTGTTTGTCGAGTTTGCCCTGATACTGGCCCTGCTTGTACACGGTCACCGCCTGCTTTTCACCGCAACCGGCCAGTAGCACCAGGCTGCCCGTCAGACCAGCGATCAGTAGCCGCTTCATGATTTGGCCCCGGCCGGCGGTGTCGCGCCTTTCTCCGGTTTGCCATACGCCGTGCCCCAGCCCCAGACCTCGGAACCCTTGCCGCGTTTTAGCACGCGATTGCGGTAAATATCCGCCACCACGTCACCGTCACCACCGAGCAGCGCCTTGGTCGAACACATCTCGGCGCAGGCCGGCAGTTTGCCTTCGGCGAGGCGGTTACGGCCGTATTTCTTGAACTCGGCCGCAGAATTGTCATCCTCCGGGCCACCGGCGCAGAAGGTGCACTTGTCCATCTTGCCGCGCAGGCCGAAAGCGCCGTCCTGCGGAAATTGCGGCGCCCCAAACGGGCAGGCATAGAAGCAGTAACCGCAGCCGATGCACAGGTCCTTGTCGTGGAGCACCACGCCTTCAGCCGTTTTGTAGAAGCAATCCACCGGGCAAACCGCCATACACGGCGCATCCGAGCAGTGCATGCAGGCGACCGAGATCGATTTCTCGCCGGGCAAACCGTCGTTCAGCGTCACCACCCGCCGGCGGTTCACACCCCAGGGCACTTCGTGCTCCTGCTTACAGGCAGTTACGCAACCGTTGCACTCGATGCAGCGCTCGGCATCACACAGGAATTTCATTCTGGCCATATCAGTCTCCTCGCGGGTATCGGGTCGTTATGCCTTGGACACCTGGCACAGCGTGGTCTTACTTTCCTGCATCATGGTCACGATGTCGTAGCCATAAGTAGTCGCCGTGTTGACCGCTTCGCCGCGCACAATCGGAGCGGATCCCTCCGGATAAAACTTCTTCATGTCCTCACCCTGCCACCAGCCGGCGAAATGGAACGGCAGGAATACGGTGCCGGGACCCACGCGCTCAGTGACCAGCGTCTTGACCTTGAGCCGAGCCTTGGTCGGCGATTCAACCCAGACGTACTCGTTGTTGCGCACGCCACGGTCGTTCGCGTCCTTGGGATTGATCTCGACGAACATTTCCTGCTGCAATTCCGCCAGCCAGGGATTCGATCGCGTCTCGTCGCCGCCGCCCTCATATTCCACCAGACGGCCGCTGGTCATGATCAATGGATACATCTTGCCGGCGTCTTTGTTGGCCTGTTGCACCGTCTTGAACAACACCGGCACGCGCCAGCGGTTCTTCTGGTCGTCGTGAGTCGGATATTTGTCGACAAGATCAGCGCGCGGGCTGTACAGCGGCTCGCGGTGCAGCGGCACCGGATCCGGGAAGTTCCAGACCACAGCTCGTGCCTTGGCGTTGCCGAACGGATGGCAGCCATGCTCCTTCATGAACACGCGGATCATGCCGCCCGATGAATCGGTCTTCCAGTTTTTACCTTCGGCGGCTTTTTTCTCGTCTTCCGTGAGTTCATCCCACCAGCCGAGTTTTTTCAGCAGCACATGGTCGAGCTCGGGATAACCCGTGGTGATGTCGGCACCCTTCGAATGCGAACCATCTTCGGCCAGCAGGTTCACGCCATCCTTTTCGACGCCGAAGTTGGCGCGGAAATTCCCGCCGCCATCCATCATGTGTTTTGAAGTGTCGTACAGATTCGGCGAACCCGGGTGTTTGAGCGCCGCAGTGCCAAAACACGGCCACGGCAGACCAAAATAATCACCATCGAGCACATAACCGGTCTTGGCATCCTTGCCACCCTTGGCGCGCAACGTCTTTATGTCGAACACATGCATGTTGCGCATGTGCGCCTGCAGGCGTTCCGGCGACTGGCCTGTATAGCCGATGGTCCACACGCCGCGATTGATCTCGCGCAGCGTGTCTTCCATGTCCGGCTCATCCATGCCCGCCTTGCCCTTGCTCAGCTTGATCTTGGCGGTGAACTCTTTGGCAAAACCGAACTTCTGCGCCAGCTGATACATGATCATGTGGTCGGTGCGTGATTCGAACATCGGCTCGATGACCTTCTCCCGCCACTGGATCGAGCGGTTCGACGCTGTGGCTGAACCCGCGCATTCGAGCTGCGTGGCCGCTGGCAGCAAGTACACATTGTCCTTGCGCACCATCGCCGCCATCGCCGCGGTAGCCGACGGATAGGGATCGATGACCACCATCAGCTCGAGCTTTTTCATGGCGTCAACCATTTCCTTGCCGCGGGTCTGGCTGTTCGGTGCATGGCCCCAGAACACCACCGCCTTCAGGTTGCTGTCCTGATCAATCAACTCGTTTTTCTCGAGCACCGCGTCCGCCCAGCGCGACACGGTCAAGCCCGGCTTGGTCATCATCCCCGGGTTGGCAAACTGCTTTTTGATCCACTCGAAATCGACGCCCCAGACATTGGCGAAATGCTTCCATGAACCTTCGGCAATGCCGTAATAGCCCGGCAACGAATCCGGATTCGGACCCACGTCAGTGGCACCCTGCACGTTGTCGTGGCCGCGATAGATGTTGCAGCCACCGCCCGACACGCCGACATTGCCCAGCGCCAGTTGCAGGATGCAGGAGGCGCGGACGATGGCATTGCCGTTGGTATGCTGGGTCTGGCCCATTGCCCAGACGATGGTGCTGGGCTTGTTCTTGGACATTTGCTCGGCAACGTCACGGACTTCGGCTTCCTTCATGCCGGTGACCTCTTCGACCTTGTCCGGCGTCCACTTGGCAGCCTCTTCCCGCACCTTATCCATGCCGTATACGCGGGCTTTGATGTAATCCTTGTCTTCCCAGCCGTTCTTGAAAATGTGATGCAGCATGCCCATCAGGAACGCGACATCGGCACCAGAACGGATGCGGTAATAGGTGTCGGCCTTGGCCGCCGTCCGGGTGAAGCGCGGATCGACGACGATGACCTTGGCGCCGTTTTCCTTGGCATGAAGCGTATGCAGCATCGATACTGGATGCGCCTCCGCAGCATTGCTGCCGAAAAACAGAATGCACTTCGAATTCTGCTCATCGTTATAGGAATTTGTCATCGCACCATAACCCCAGGTATTAGCCACACCGGCGACCGTGGTGGAATGGCAGATGCGAGCCTGGTGATCCATGTTGTTGGTGCCGAAGAACGACACGAACTTGCGCAGCAGGTAGGCCTGTTCGTTGTTGTGTTTCGACGAACCAATCCAGAACGTCGCGTCCGCGCCGGATTCCTTCTTGATTTTCAACATCTTGTCGCTGACTTCAGCAAGCGCCACATCCCAGGAAATCTTTTCCCATTTGCCGCCAACCAGCTTCATCGGCGTGCGCAGGCGATGCGAAATTTCGTGCATGCCGTGTTCACGGATCGAAGCTCCCTTGGCACAATGCGCGCCGAGGTTGATCGGCGAATCAAACACCGGTTCCTGGCGGATCCAAACGCCGTTTTGCACCACGGCATCGATTGCACAACCCACCGAGCAGTGGGTGCAGATTGTGCGTTTGACCTCGATGGTGCCTGCGGGCGCCTTGTCTGCGGCCTCGGCCTTGCGCATCATCGAAAACGGCAGTTGCGACAGCGCCGCGGCGCCACCAGCAGCAAGACCACTGCGGCGCAGGAAAGTCCGGCGGTCGAT
>JAYUYQ010000295.1:0-3631 GCA_043752435.1 Betaproteobacteria bacterium | reverse complement strand
TGGTGCAACTGAAGCTGAACGAGATGTACATGCTGACCGAAGCGCTGCGCTCATTCGTGCTGCGTACGGCCTGGGAACGCGACCGCAAGCTGCCGGATTACGGCAACAACGTGCTGGTGATGAATTATTCGCAGGAAGTGGTGCAGCGCGTGACGCGGGCCAATATGGACATCCACGGCCCCGAAGGCAGCATGATGCACGCCCGTGTCGACAAGCTGGTGCGCGATGCGATGATCTGGACCCACCTTGCGGGTGACACTGTGCAGCGGATTAAGGTCGTCAAGCGCTTGCCGCTGGCACCGGGCTGAACTGTCCGACACCATTTGATGCTGTAGCGGCCGCCCTGACTTGCCGCTGATTTCGTGACGCTTGGCGCAGGGGGGGCGGCCGTGCCTGCCCTTGGTCAGTATTATATAAATAATTGTTTGTAAAGGGAATTTCCATGCAATTTGCACTGACCCCGGAACAACGCAGCATGGTGAGTGCCGTCAGGGATCTCACGCAAGAGAAGATCAAGCCGCGTGCACTGCAGTTCATGGACGGCACGTTTCCCTGGCAGAACATGAAAGAGCTGGCAACGATCGGTGTGTTGGGTATGGCGGTACCGGAGGAATACGGTGGTTTGGGGCTGCCGGTGTTTGACACTGCGCTGGTGCTGGAAGAGATTGCCAAGGGTTGTTATGTGACCGCCATGGCAGTGCTGGGTGAGGTTGGTGTACAGACCAAGATCATCGACGCCTATGCACCAGAGAGCATCAAGCGCCGGCTGTTGCCTGGTGTGTGTACAGGAGAAACGATACTTGCTGTTTGCATGACCGAGCCGCATGCAGGCACGGATGTCGCCAGTTATCGGACCAATGCCGACATCGACGGTGACAAGCTTGTGCTGAATGGTGTCAAGACACTGATCAGCCGTGTCGATGAAGCGCAGGCTTTTGTGGTGTTCAGCCGTATCAACAAGCAGCCGGGACGCGAAGGTATCGGTTGTGTGCTGATCGAACGCGGCACACCGGGCTTGGAATGCACGGCGCGCTATCACACCATGGGTGGCGAAAATCTTGCCGAAATCCGTTTTGAAAATTGCGAACTCCCCTTGGAAAACCTGATCATTCGCGATGATGGTTTCCGCCGGCTGCTCGACGCTTTCAATACCCAACGCTGTCTCAATCCGAGCATTTCCCTGGGTTTGGCTGAAGGGGCTTTTGAGGAAGCCGTGCGCTATGCGCGGGACCGCGAGGCATTTGGACGCTCCATTGGCGAATTCCAGGCTATCCGCCACAAGCTTGCTGACATGTACCGTGATATCGAGGTGGGGCGCTCGATACTTTATCGCGCTTGCGCGACGGCGAATCCGTTTCCGGATCCGTATCAGGCAGCCAATGCCAAAATTTACTGCAACGAGATGTCGCTGCGCGTTACCAGCGATGCGATCCAGATTCACGGCGGTTACGGGTTTACCGATGAGTATCCCGTGTCACGTTTTTATCGTGGCGCGCGGTACGGGTCGCTCGGAGGGGGAACCAGTGAAACGCTGAAGGAACTGGTCGGCAAGAAAATCCTCAGCGACTTCGGACCGGATGGTTTTCTTGGTATGGGTACTTTTTAGGCGAGCTCGCGGCTGAAGTCAACGCACTGGTGATGTGAGACCAAGGGCATCAAATTTTCAGCGCGATGCCACTGACCATGGCGTTCAGTGAGTCGAACACCGTTACTCCTGCCGCTTCCAGCGCCGCGCGTTTCGCGGCGTAACCGCCGTGGCTGCCGTAGGTCAGCGCGCCGGCATGGCCCATGGCGACACCTTCCGGAGCTGTGCGACCGGCGATCAGTGCAAACACCGGTTTGGCAAAGGCCTGGGTTTTCAGGGCTTCGGCAAAATCCTCCTCGTCGCGGCCGCCAATTTCACCGATGATCAGCAGTGCACGGGTCTGCGCATCCGCCGCGTAAAACGGCACCAGGTCGGAATACCGCGCGCCTTTGACCGGATCGCCACCGACGCCGACCCACACTGATGTACCGACGCCGCGCTGCGCGAGGCGGAACCCGGATTCGTAGGACAGCGTGCCGGATTTCGACATCAGGCCCAGTGGACCGGATTTCAGCGACACGTCGGGCAGAAAACCCAGCTTGGCGACTTCGGCGACCGCCATCCCCGGCGTCGAACCGCCGATCCACAACACGCCGGCCTCCTGCGTCAGCCGTTTCGCTTTCAGTGCATCGTGTACCGGCATGCCCTCGGTGGGGGTGACGATCATCTTGATGCCGGCAGCCACGGCTTCCTGCATCGCTTCGAGCAGGTCGTAGGCGCCGACCAGCGCGACGCTGACCGTAGCACCAGTGGCTTTTACCGCCGAGGCACAGTCAGGAAATAATGGTATCCCATTGATTTTATTACTATCCTTGGGTGGTGCCACACCTGCCACCAGATTCGTGCCGTATTCGTGCATCAGGCGGCTGTGCAAACGTCCGGCGCGGCCGCTGATGCCTTGCAGGATGACCTTGGTGTTACGGTCGATGCGAGGGGACATCATTTGCCTGCGCCCAGATGTGCGCGCACCTCGCCCAGCGCGGCATCGAGATCGTTGTGCAAGGTGATGCCGGCTTCAGCCAGTATGTTGCGTGCGGTTTCCATGCCGTTGCCGACCAGGCGTGCGACGACCGGCACCTTGAATTCCGGCACGGCCTGCAGCGCGCTGACCAGCAGTTTTGAAAATTCACCGAGTTCGGTGATGCCGGCAAAAATGTTGATCAGTAATACTTTTACGTTGCGGCCCTGGTGCATCCATTGCAGCACGCAGACCAGACGTTTGGTTTCGCCGCGCAGGCCGCCGGTACGGATGTCGAGGAAGTTGTAGGGTTTGAGTCCCGCATCGCGCATTTCATCGATCAGCATCATCGACAGGCCAGCGCCGGTGGTCAGCAGCGCGATTTCACCTGCGGGATCGACCACCACGTAGTCGCAGCCGTGGGCGTCCTTCAGCGCGGTTTCAAGATAGGGACCGGTTGTATCGGCGAGCAGTGCATGTTGTTCGGGTTGGCGCGGCAGTGCTGAATCGTCGGTGACGAACTTGGCGTCGCCGGCCACCCAGCTGCCGTCGCTTTTGACAAACAGCGGATTGATTTCGATCAGCAGGGCTTCGCTGGCCATGAACGCAGCCGCCATGGCGCGGCCCGCTTCGGCCAGTGCCTTGCCGGTTGCGCCGTCGAAGGAAGCAGCGAGTTTTTCCGCTGCTGCTGCCAGCGCTGCGGCCTCGGGAGCGGCGCTTGCTGTTTTAAGCGCTTCCTGCTGCAGGGTTTCGATTTCCATGCCGCCCTGTGCCGCCATGATGATGCGCACACCGGCTGCGGCGGGATCGAGCATCATCGAAATGTAGGCTTCACCGGCGCCTTGCACCTGCTGTTCGACACGAACCGCGCGCACCGTGCGGCCCTTGGTTTGTTTGCCGATGATCCCGGCGGTTTGGGTGGCGACTTCAGTGGCAGTGGCTGCTTTTTTGATCAGTCCGGCCTTGCCGCGGCCGCCAGCGGTGATCTGGCCTTTGACCACCCAGGGGCCGGGTGGCAGTTGATTGGTTTGCGTGGCGTCGGTCAGCAGGCAGCCCTGAGGCGCAGGAATGCCGTGGCGGGCCAGCAG
>JAYUYQ010000294.1:0-9119 GCA_043752435.1 Betaproteobacteria bacterium | reverse complement strand
AACCGGAACTCAAAACCGATCCGCGCTTCAATAGCGTCGCCGCACGTTTCAAGAATACCTCGGAATATTTCAGCATCCGCGCCGAAGGCCTGAAACAGAAAACCACCGCGGAATGGATGGAAATTTTTGATCGCACCGATGTACCGGCGATGCCGTTCCAGACCCTCGATCAGATCATGGAAGATCCGCACCTGAAAGATATCGGATTTTTCGAAAAACTCGATCATCCGACTGAAGGCAAGATCTGGAACATGAAGCTGCCGAACAAACTGTCGCGCGGCGCGCGCACCGACTTCCGCTTTGCCCCGAAAATCGGCGAACAAAGTCTGGAAGTGTTGCGCGAAGCGGGTCTCTCGGAAGCCGACATCAACGCCATGCTGACCAGTGGCGCCACGCTGGACGGACGGCCCAACGCTTAAAACCCCGCGCCAAGAAATGTAAAAATAATGAATAAAATCAATATGTTAATGTATTTCGCCGCCATCGTGGCTGGCGTCACCGGCGGTACGGCTTGGGCGCAAAACGCGGCCAGCTACCCGACCAAAGCCGTGCGCTTCATCGCGCCCTTCCCGCCCGGCGGCAGCACCGATCTGCTGGCACGGCTGGTTGCGCTGAAACTGACCGAAGCCTGGGGCCAGCAGGTCATCGTCGAGAATCGCGGCGGCGCCGGCGGCACCATCGGCGTTGAACTGGCGGCACGCGCGGCACCCGACGGTTACACCATCGTCATGGGCCATGTCGGCACTTTCGGTTTTAATCCGACGCTGTATCCGAAACTGCCGTATGACGCGATCAAGGATTTCGCGCCGATCACCGTGCTGGCTACAGTACCCAACGGCATGGCGGTACATCCGTCGCTGCCGGTAAAGACCGCACGCGACTTTGTCGCTCTGGCCAAAGCCAAACCGGGCGAACTGCTGTATGCCTCCGGCGGCAGCGGCAGCGCCTCACATCTGGCCGGGGAATATTTCAAACTGCTGACCAAAATTGATATGGTGCATGTGCCATACAAAGGCACCGGCCCGGCGATGATCAGCATGATCTCAGGACAGACGACAATGACCATCACCGGCATGGTGGCGCTGATGCCGCATGTCAAATCCGGTCGCCTCAAACTACTTGGCGTTGCGACGATGAAACGACTCTCCATCCTGCCGGAGATCCCGACCATCAACGAAAGCGGCGTTCCCGGATATGACGCCAACCAGTGGTATGGCGTACTGACGCAAGCCGCCGTGCCTCGCGACATCGTAATGAAACTCAATGCCGACATCGTCAAGGTGCTGGCGCGTGCCGATGTCAAAGACCGTCTCGCCGCAGACGGCGCGGAAGCGGTCGCCAATACGACCGAGCAGTTCGCCGCGCACATCAAGGCGGAAATCGCGCGTTGGGCGCCGGTGGTCAAAGCCTCGGGTGCTAAGCCAGACTGATCCGATCCGCTGTAACGCCATGCACTTTTTGTTCAGGCATAATCTTTCGACCCCCCATGGAGATCCACATGTTTTCGTTTTCCCGTCACATCGTTTTGACATTGCTGTTCCTTGCCGCCGTACTGACCGGTCCCGCACAGGCACAGAACGCCGCCACCGAATTCAAACCGCAAGTCGGGCAAGCCGGCAAGGACGTGATCTGGGTGCCGACGCCGAAAAGTCTGGTCGAAAAAATGCTCAAAATGGCCGAGGTCAAACCCACTGACGTCCTGTTCGACCTCGGCTCCGGCGACGGCATCACGGTGATCACCGCCGCCAAGCTATACGGTATGCGCGCCACCGGCATCGAATACAACCCGGACATGGTCGAACTGTCGAAGCGCAATGCACAGCGTGAAGGCGTGGCGGACAAGGCGGAATTCATTCGCGGTGACATTTTCGCCACCGACTTCAGCAAAGCCACCGTGGTCACCATGTATCTGCTGCCGTACCTGAACCTGAAACTGCGGCCGACCATCCTCAACATGAAACCCGGCACCCGCGTGGTGTCGCATGCGTTCACCATGGATGACTGGGCGGCTGACCAGACCGATTCCACAGAGGGCCGCACCGCCTATATGTGGATCGTGCCGGCCAAGGTCGAAGGCAAATGGACCATCGGCAACGCTTCCGTGGAATTCAAACAGAAATTCCAGGATATCGACGGCACCTACACCACCGCCGACGGCATGACCTACCGCCTCACCAACACCAACCTGCGGGGTGACCAGATCAGCTTCAGTGCTGGAGCCGCGACTTACACCGGCCGCGTCAGCGGCCCGGTCATGCAAGGGACCATGCGGCCGCGCCCCGATGCCCAGGGCACGTCATGGAGCGCCAACCTCGTTAAATAAAGCAGAGGCCCCGTGGGGTCAGGGCGACGGCGCCCGGACCCCGCGCATGAATTCCAGCTCCACGGGGCGCAGCACGCGATAAACCGGGATCTCGCTCGGTGCAGCAATGGTAGCGGGTGAGCCCTTGCGGTCGACGGGAATCATCCCGAAGGAAACGAAGCTGCTCGGCGATTCCGGTTCCAGCGCCACGGCAATTACACCGGCATTGGCCTGCGCCATCGGAAACACGTAACTGCCGGCGGGGAAACGCGCTTTCTTCACCACGACCTCGGTGCTGACCTGGTGGGTGATGCGGCCCTCGATGAAGGTAGCGCTGGCGCGGCGTTCGGTGACCTGGAAACTTTCGACCTCCAGCTCCACGGGTTTTGCCAGCCGCCTTACCTCGACGCCCGACATCATCAGGCGCTCGGCGACATCGTGGAACACCGGCGGCAGCACATAGGCCCAAGGCCGCAGCCGCGCAATGTCCGCGGTGACATTCAGCGAATCCGACCAGTCGACCTCGATCGCCTTGATGGCGCCGCTCGCCGGATCGAGCATGTCCAGCTTCTGTTTGACCACCGGGCTTTTCAGGCGCACCGCCACCGTGTCGCCGGGCTGCGGATCGCGACCGCGGCGCACCGTATCCGCGCGCGCGGCGGCCACGGTGTCGATCAGTTCGCGGGCATTCGCCGCCGCGGTATCGAGCAGGCTGGCGATCGACAC
Source organism: Betaproteobacteria bacterium (assembly GCA_043752435.1). Classification (GTDB taxonomy): domain Bacteria; phylum Pseudomonadota; class Gammaproteobacteria; order Burkholderiales; family SG8-41. Next base: position 6,091 of record JAYUYQ010000294.1, on the reverse strand, counting down.
CACATGGCTGTGCACGCGCCGGCCGAAGCTTTCGCGGCCGATGCCCACGCCGCGGCTCTCGATCAGGAATGACACTGCGTTCTGCAGGCCGGCGAAGTTGCGGCCGATGTCCGGCGTAGTGCCGCCCATCGACACCAGCAGGTTTTTCATGTTGTAGCTGGTGGTGTAGTACCAGAAATGGCTGTATTCGGCGCGGCCGGCAGCCTCGCGGAAGCCGGCCATGAATTTGCCGTCGGCGAGCGTGGTGAGGGATGGATGTACATTGGGATTGGTTGCGTACTGCACCATCAAGTCATAGGACTGGAGGGCGCCGAACTTCTCGATCCAGCGGTTGGCGACACTGAACTCGTGCGCATCGATGAACAACTGCGGTTCGAATTCGTTGATCACGCGGTGCAGCGCGCGGGTTTCCGGCAGGTCGAGCTTGACGTGATCGCGGTTGATGTCGGTGGTGCTGTACGGCGAGCGCTGGAAATAATAAGCGCCGTCAGGATTCGAGTGCGGCACGATGACCACCGTCAGCTTGTCGAGCAGCGGTCGCAGGCGGCCCGTCGCCAGTTCCTGTGCCAGCGCCAGCATCGCTTCACCGCCTGCCGGTTCGTTGCCATGCTGCAGCCCCGCCATCACCACCACCGGACGGCCGAGGCGCCGCGCCTGGGCGCCGGTCTGCACGGCATCAGCCGACAGCACCAGCATCGGCATCGCCCGGCCCTCCTGCGAAGTACCGATTCTGCGCACCTTCACCACATCAGAACGGCGCGCCAGATCCTCGGTGAACGCGAGCATTTCCTCATGCGAGGTGAAATCCTGCCGGCCTGGCTTGAACCCCGGCGTGTCATAGACGATTTGCGGGTCGGGATAACGCTGGCGCACTTCCGCGCTTTGTTTGTAGGCGCGCTCCGGGTCAAACTGGGCCTGCAATTGCGGCGCGTGCAGCGCCGCTAGCGCCAACAGTGCCCTCATTACAACCCTCAGCACGGCATGGGATCGATGAATTCGCTGCAGCATATGCACCCCCTGGATTGATTCAACGACATTTAACCATTCCTGCCGGCACGACGCACAAAGTACGCGGCGGCGGACGTTATAATTCCTCACACAGCAGTCAATAATTCAAGGAAATCAATTAATGCCCAGCACCTCCCAACACGCAGTCGTCATCGGCGGCGGCATCATGGGCGGCGACATTGCCACCCTGTTTGCAGCCCGCGGCTGGACCGTGCATGTCATGAGCCCATCCGCCAAAACACGCGAGGCACTGCCCGCGCGTATCGCCAACGGCCTTGCCAAACTCGGTGCGCCGACCGGTCATGCCGCTGCCGTGCATTGCTATGCCGAACTGAAATCAATTCCATGGGCCGATGTAGCCATCGTCATCGAAGCTGCCACCGAAGACCTGCCGCTGAAACAGAAATTGTTTGCTGAAGTGGAAGCGCTGGCCAAGCCCGACATTCCGTTAACCAGCAATACATCGAATTTTCCGATCGGCGACATTGCCAAAGGACTCAAACATCCGCAGCGCGTGGCCGGCTTGCATTTTTTCATGCCCGCGCATCTGGTGCCGCTGGTGGAAGTGGTTAGTTCGTCGCACACGGATCCGCAGGTTGCGGAAAAACTGGTGCAATTGCTGAAAGACCTCGACAAAGCGCCGATTTGGGTGAAGAAAGATGTTCCCGGTTTTGTCGGCAACCGTCTGCAGCACGCGATGATGCGCGAAGCGCTGTACCTGATAGCTGATGGAGTCACCGACGCCGAAGGCATCGATACCGCCGTACGTTATGGCTTCGGTTTCCGCTTCATTGCCTGCGGACCGATGATGCAGAAGGAGATGTCCGGTTGGGATACGCATGACCTCGTCGCCAGCGCGCTCTATCCGCACCTGCATGCGGAACAAGGGCCACCGCAGTGGCTGAAAGAGCTGGTGGCCAAGGGCCGCACCGGCATGAAGGTCAAGGCCGGCATGTGGGATTGGGATGACGAAAAAATCAAAAAGGAAAAAGCCCGCATCGAACGCGCGTTGCAGGCCGGATTCGCCATCCTCCGCGCCGACGACGACTGACCTCCTGCTCGGCCATGAGCAAAACCGCAGACCGCATCGCCCGACTGCGCGCACTGCTGCTGACCCGCCCGGCAAAAATCGTCGGCGTGTTGCTGGTGATTTACGGCATTTGCGGTTTTCTGCTGGCGCCGTGGCTGGTGCGGCAGCAGTTTCCGGGTCTGGTGGAAAAACACCTGGGCGCGCAGGGATCGGTGGGTTCGGTGTACATCAATCCTTTCCTGATGATCTTCGATGCCAGGGATCTGGTGATTGCCGAAAAAAATGGCGCTCCGGTACTGCAGGCAGGCCGGGTACTGGTCAATTTCGAATTAAGCAGTCTGCTGCGCTGGGCATGGACTTTCAGCGAAATCCGCATTGAACAGCCGGTGCTCAACGCCGAACTGGATGCGAAAGAAAACCTGAACCTGCTGCGGTTGCTGATGCCGAAAACGGCAGCGCCTGCAGCAGACCCTGCGCAACCGGCGCCGCTGCCGCGGTTGTTGCTGGAGCATGTCGCCATCACCGGCGGCAGCTTCCGCTTTACCGACCATACGCTGCAGCCGGCGGCCCACGCCCGGATCAGTCCGTTCAATTTTGAAATCCACGACATATCGACACTGCCCAAACACAGCGGCGATCATGCGCTCACTGCGCGCCTGCCCGGTGGCGGCAGCCTGCAATGGCAAGGCAAACTCGGCCTGTCGCCGCTGGATTCCAGCGGATCGATCACACTGAAAGAGGGCAGACTCTCGACCCTGTGGCAGTTTGTGCAGGACCATCTGACGATTGCCGAGCCTTCCGGCACTTACGAAGTGGCCTTGCGCTACCGCCTGCGTTACGGCAAAGGCGTACTGGACGCAGAGGTCGATGATCTGGCCTTTCGAATGAAGGATCTCAAGATCGCCCAGCAGAAAGACGGGGCGGTGCTGGCGCAACTGGCGACGATCGCCTTCGAGGGCGGCACCTTCAACCTCGCCCAACGCAGCCTCGCCTTCAAGGACATCCGCATCGCCGATGGCGCGCTCAATGTAGTCCTTGATGAAGACAGCGTACCGGACTGGGCCAAACTGGTACGCAGCAAACCGGCAGACGGCAACGCGCCCGCACCCAGGAACACGGCCAAAGAGACCACCCCAGCGCCAACCGCGCCATGGCAAATAGTGCTGCCGCAGATCAGCATCGGCCCGCTGGCGTTCACAGTGGTGGATTTCAGCCGGATCAAACCGTTGCGCCTCGCGACGGAGCAGACCCAGATCACTCTCGGCGTCGCCGCCGCGATTGGCGAACAAACGCAGGTCACCGTCACCGACGGCAAAATGACAATGAGCGATATCAGCGTCATGTCAGGGGATGAAAAAGAACCGCCGGTAACATTAACGACCGCCGAAGTCAGCGGCGCGACCTTCGATTTGCAGAAAAAAAACATCCGTGCCGGTCTGGTGCGGTTGTCTGGCGGGCGGACCTGGGCGTTGCGCGAAACCGACGGCAGCCTGCATCTGGTCAGCATCTTTACTCCGCGCAAAGAAAAACCCCTGCAGGAAGCGGGCTTCAACATCACCGTGGATCGTGCGGAGATTGCCGGCTACACGGTGGCGCTGACGGATAAATCGTTTGAGCCGGCGCTAAGCTACGACCTGGAACAGCTCAATGGCGCCATTACAAAAATCACGCTGCCGCCGACCAGGAACCCCAGCCCGTTTGAACTGGCGTTGCGGGTCAAACAGGGCGGATCGGTTCAGGCCAAGGGCTCGCTCGATATGCTGCGGTACTCCGCCGATGCGCGCATCGAGATCGTTGACCTTGCGCTGGCGCCGCTCAACACCCTGCTGAAGCGCGACACCGCGCTGGCACTGACTTCGGGCAAGGCCGGTGCCACGGGACAAATCACCTTCAACAACAAAACCAAACCTGCCACGGTGCAATACCGGGGCAACGCGAGCGTTGTTGACCTCGACTTGAAAATCGAAAATTCTTCTGAGCGCCTGCTCAGCTGGCAACGATTGCAGGTCGCGGACATTAATCTTGATACCGGAAAAAACCAGTTGGCCGTGGGACAGATGAGCCTCGCCCAGCCGTACTCCAAACTGGTGATCAACAAGGATCGTTCGACCAACTTCGGCGCCATCATGCGTCCCCGCCCCCCTGCCGCAGTGGCGGCACCTGCTGCAACGGATCAGACCGCGGCTCCGATGGCCATCAATGTCGAGCGGGTCAGCGTCGAACGCGGCGAACTCGATTTCGCCGACCTGAGCCTGGTCTTGCCGTTTGCCACCAACATCAAGTCTCTGGGCGGCTCGGCGAGCGGACTCTCCTCCGCTCCCGAATCCCGCGCCAGCCTGAAATTAGAGGGCCGCATCGAAGACAACGGACTTGCACGCGCCGAAGGCACGATCCAGCCGTTCGCCCCGAAAAAATTTACCGACATCGCGGTAGAGTTCCGCAACGTTGCCTTGTCGCCGCTGAGTCCCTACACCGCGACTTTCGCCGGCCGCAAAATCGCTTCGGGCCGCCTGTCGCTGGACCTGCAGTACAAAATCAACAACAGCCAGCTCGCCGGCGAGAACAAGGTGCTGCTTGAACAATTCACGCTGGGTGATCGCGTCGACAGCCCCGGCGCCGTCAACCTGCCGCTGGACCTGGCCATTGCCCTCTTGACCGACAGCGACGGCAAGATCGACCTGGCATTGCCGGTGAGCGGCAATATCGATAGTCCGGAATTCGCCTATGGCCAGGTCATCTGGCAGGCGATCCGCACGGTCATCACGCGTATCGTTACCGCACCGTTCCGCGCACTGGGCTCGTTGTTCGGTGCCAACTCCGAAACACTGGGCGACATCGTGTTCGATCCGGGCAGCGCCCGCATCCTGCCCACCGAATACGAAAAAATACGGCGCGTCGCCGAAGGTCTGCAAAAACGCGCGCAACTCCGGCTGGTGGTGCAGGGTAGCTACCATGTGCAGACCGACGGACAGGGATTACGTGCAACAGCCGTGCGCGCCGACCTCGCCAACCGCGAAGGCCTGAAGCTCGCGCCGGGTGAAGATCCGGGTCCGATCGGTTTTGACAGCGCGAAAATCCAGCGTGCGCTGGAGAACATGCTGAACGAACGTGCCGGCGGTGATGCCGCGGCGCAGTTTGCCACAGCATTCCAGAAAACCGCGGGTCGTGAAGTCGGCCGCGTCAATGCTGCGCTGGCGCTTCTCGGTCGCGGCGCCGGTGACCGCGAGCTCTATATCGCCATGCATCAAAAACTGGTTGAGCTGCAGCCGCTGCCGCCAAACGCGCTGGAAGATCTGGCCAAGGCGCGCGCCGCAGCCATTACCAACGGCTTTATCAATCGCTTCAAAATCGAGCCTGCCCGTTTGACCACCAAGCCGGTGGCGGCCCTGGATGAAGCGGTTAAAGTCGGCGTGCCGGCCAAGCTGTCGTTCGAACCGCTCAAATAACCGGTGGCAATGAAGCTCCGATGGACTCCATCGGCTTAATATCTGTTGTTCTGTTGCATGGGGAGAGAAAAATCATGAAGCTGCGCCACTGTTTCCTGCCGGCGATCTGTGTGTTTTCGGCCTGGGCATTCCCGGTCGCTTGCGCGCAAGACCTTCAACCCTCAGCCGGTGCCTATCCCGTACGGCCGATCCGTCTGGTCGTGCCATTCGCCCCCGGCGGCAGCTCGGACACCATCACACGACTGATCGGTCCCCATCTTGCGGAGCAATTGGGCCAGCAGGTCGTGCTGGACAATCGCAGCGGCGGTAACGGTGCCCTCGGCACCCAGATCATCGCGCGGGCCACGCCGGACGGTTACACCATCGGACTCGCCTATATCGCCACCCTGGCAACCAATCCGGCCATCTCGGGCGATGTCGGCTACGATCCGATCAAGGACTTTGCCGGCATCACGCAATTAACCGTTTCGGCAAACGTGCTGGCGGTACATCCTTCCGTTGCCGCCACTTCCGTCAAGGAACTGGTGGCGCTGGCCAAAGCAAAACCCGGGCAGATCAATTATTCATCAGGCGGCGTAGGCACGATCGGCCATCTCAGCGCCGAACT
>JAYUYQ010000293.1:0-9145 GCA_043752435.1 Betaproteobacteria bacterium | reverse complement strand
TCCAGCTGCGCTCGGTTGTCGCCCGCAATCGCATCGTCAGTTCGCCGATGTGCCAGTACCTGTCGGACGATGGCGCTCCGGAGGATTGGCAACTGGTCAATTTCGGCCGCTTCGCGATGGGTGGCTGCGGCATTGTGTTCGGCGAAGAAACCGCCGTCGAAGCGCGCGGCCGCAAGACCCACCATTGCGCCGGCATCTATAAAGACAGTCACATCCCCGCCTACCGGCGCATTACCGATTTCATCAAGTCGATGGGTGCCTTGCCAGCTATCCAGTTGGGACACTGTGGCCGGCGTGCGTCCCAGCATGGCCCGTTGAAGGACCGTGTCGCGCTCACCGAGGCCGAACGCCCCTGGCAGGGCATATCCCCCAGCCCTTTGCCGCCAACACCGGATGGCGTTATTCCGCGCGAGATGGATGTCAGCGATATCCGCGACACCATCGCAGCCTGGCGCGAGGCCGTGCAACGATCGGTCGATGCTGGTTACGACATCTGCGAAATCCACGGCGCTCACGGTTACTTGATCCATCAATTCTTGTCTCCGCTATCGAATCTGCGTACTGATGCTTATGGCGGCAATCTCGAAGGCCGCATGCGATACGCCCTCGAAGTGGTCGAGGCGGTGCGTGCGGTGTGGCCGCAGGACCGGCCGTTGTTTTTCCGCAGCTCGGCGGTTGAGGGGCCTGGCGGCGTCTGGGGTATAGAAGAAACGTTGGCACTAGTGCGTGAACTGAAACAGCGCGGTGTGGACATGGTCGATTGTTCGTCCGGCGGCATTGCCCTCGGTGGCGAGGGTGGTTTGTCTGCGGTTCCCCGTGTGCCGGGTTTCCAGGCGGGATACGCGCGCGAAATAAGGCGCGAGACCAGCATGCGGACTGTTGCTGTTGGAATGATCAGCGACGCGAGTCATGCCGAGGCCATCCTGCGCGAAGGCCATGCCGACCTCATTGCACTGGCGCGCGGTTTAATGGATGACCCGAACTGGCCGCTGCATGCAGCGCGTGAACTCGGCTGTGCGGATCCGCTGGCACTCGTGCATGCGCGCGAAGCGCAGCGCCTGCGTCAACTTGCGCAGCACAGCAAGTCATACCCGCCCGGCAGCACGGTCGATATCCCCTTCGGCATTGAAGAGCAGGTTGCTTATTCCTGGGAGGCGGGTATCGCCGATCGCAGGGGCCATCGCTGACACGGCTTGCATTTATGTCGTCAACGGTGTTTGTTTAAATAATAAATAAAATCAATTGGTTATATAAATTTCCAGTGAGGTCATGCACGGCAGTGTCCGCAGTGCGGGAACTGCATGGCGCAAAGCAGGCTAATTGCCTACCATTACGCGCCTATCCTTACTTGCCTATTCTTACTTGCCTATTATCAAGCAGCAAAAAAGCATTTTCACTGAGGAGTATCACCATGTCTGTAATCGCCAACCGCGCTGTCGGCGCGCTCGCCGCTGCTTTCATTGCAGCACTTTCAACCGCCGCGTGGGCGCAGACCGATGCCGTCAAAGAATATCCAACCAAGCCGGTGCGTTTCATTTCACCGTTCACCCCCGGGGCTGGTACCGACACCACCGCGCGCACCCTGGCGAAGTTCCTCGGTGACTCCATGGGCCAGCAGTTCGTGGTCGACAACCGCACCGGCGCTGCCGGTTCGATCGGTGTCGAACTCACCGCGCTGGCGCCGCCCGACGGCTACACCATCTGCCTGATCTCGGCATCGCACAGCGTCAATTCCGGCACCAACCCCAAAATGCCCTACGACTTGGGTCGCGACCTGCAGGGCGTTTCGCAGGCGACTTCGCTGTTCTATGCCGTCTACGTCAACGAAAAAGTGCCGGCAAAAAATATCCAGGAACTGATTACTTACGCCAAGGCCAATCCCGGCAAGCTGCTGTTCAGTTCATCGGGCACTGGCGGGCTGCAGCATTTTGCCGGCGAGATGTTCAATTACATGGCCAAGGTCCAGATGATCCATGTGCCGTACAAGGGCACGGCAGCCGGCGTCATCGCCAACCTCGCGGGTGATGTGCAGGTCGGTTTCGGCACCTTCTTTGGCGTGCGCGCGCACTGGCAATCGGGCCGCGTGCGCGTGCTGGCGATCACTGCCAGCAAACGCTCTCCCGCCGTGCCGGATGTGCCGACCGTCGCTGAATCCGGCGTGCCGGGCTATGAAGTGGATCAGTGGTACGGCGTGATCACCGGCGCGAAAGTACCGAAACCCATCGTCAACAAGATCCGCAACGGCATCGTCGAGGCCCTGAAGAATCCCGAAATTGCCAAACGCCTCGCCGCCGACGGCTCGACACCCGTTGGTTCGACACCGGAGCAGTTCAGCGCGCACATCCGCTCCGAAATGGCGAAATGGAACAAACTCGCGAAGACTGCGAAGCTCGACTTGAACTGATCGCATCAGCCGTATTGCAGAAAGCTCGCGCAACGCGGGCTTTTTTGTTTGCATCGCAGTTTGTTTCGCACCGCTATACGTCCGGTCACTGCCGTTTTACCCCAAAGCGGTGCCGCGTTTGATCGCTGAGTCGTGGCCACAGCCATCCAGCAAGCGGGTGCCAATCGCATGCGCGGAATCTTTCTCCGTCCGTTGTTGACAGTTCAGGGTGCCCTCCACACAATGCCGGCACCTCAGGAGGAGAACAAAATGAATGTCAAAAATATCGTTGTCGGGGCGGCACTCGCCGTATTTGCCATCAGTGCATCGGCCCAATCATTCCCGTCCAAACCCGTACGCATCCTCGTCGGCTTCGGCGCCGGTGGCAGCACCGACATTGTTGCGCGCGTGCTCGCACAAAGCCTGACCGCAGACTGGAAACAGAACGTGCTGGTTGAGAACCGGCCTGGCGCCAGTGGCATGATCGCTGCGGAAATGACGGCCAAGGCACCGCCTGACGGCCACGTGCTGATGCTCACGCCGCAGACCAGTCTCGCAGTCGCCCCCGCGCTCTACGGCAAGGCGCCGTACGACACCATGCGCGATTTCACGCCGATCACGCTGACCGGCTACACACCGCTCTTGATGGTGGTGCATCCGTCGTTCCCGCCGAAGACTTTCAAGGAATTCATTGCACTCGCCAAAAAGAGCAAAGAGCCGATCACCTTCGGTTCGGGTGGCGTCGGCTCCTCGCCGCACATGGCGGGTGAGCTGATGGCCTCTCAGCTCGGCATCAAGATCACCCATGTCCCGTACAAGGGTGAGAACCCGGCGTTGGCTGACACTGTCGGTGGGCAGATCCCGATCATGTTCGGCAACCTGCCCGTTGCCGTGCCTTTTGTGAATACCGGCAAGCTGCGCGGCCTCGCCAATACCTGGAGCACCCGCTCGCCGCTGGCACCGGACGTGCCGACGGTGGCCGAGTCGGGATTCAAGGATTACGCGATCGCTACCTGGTTCGGCCTGCTCGGGCCCGCCAACATGTCGCCGGAACTCGTCGCACGCATCCAGCGTGACACCGCACGCTTGTTCAATGTGCCGGCGACCAAGGAAAAACTCACCGGCATGGGCGTCGACCTGGTGCTGAATTCGCCCGAACAATTCCGTGATTACCTGAAAAGCGAAGTGGCCCGCTACAGCAAGGTGATCAAGGACGCCGGCATTAAGGCGCAATAGTGATCTCTGAGATGCAAAAGCCGCAAATGCGCGTCGGCGTCATCGGCCTCGGCGCACTGGGCCGGCCGATCAGCGAACTGCTGCTGAAGGCCGGTTACCGCACTGCCGTGTATGACATACGCCGCGAGCCCGTGCAGGAACTCGTGGCACTGGGTGCAGTGGCCTGCAAATCACCTGCGACCGTGGCAGAGCAGAGCGACCTGATCATCTGCCTGGTGGCGGACGCGGCGCAGACCGACGCCATCGTCTCCGGCGAGAACGGCATCCTCGACACCTTTCAGCGCGGCGCGATTCTGGCCATCGGCAGCACGCTGGGTCCGGAACCGGTGCAGCGCGTCGCGATGAAAATCGCGGCGAAGGGCGGTGACACGCTGGACATCCCCATCTCCGGCGGCATCATCGCCGCGCGCGAGGGCACGCTGAGCCTGATGGTCGGCGGCACGGAATCAACACTGGAGCGCGTGCTGCCGGTGTTCCGCGTGTTCGCGCGCGATGTGACCCACACCGGTGCTGTCGGCAGCGGCCAGGCCGCGAAGCTCGCGCACCAGCTGGTGTTCAGCGTCAATGTGATGGCACTGCTCGAAGGCTTATCGCTGGGCGTGGCTGGTGGGGTATCGCCGGAAATCATGAAAAAAGTACTGAAACAGGGCCTGGCCAATAGCACCGTGTTGCAGGTGTGGCACGACCTCGGCCCGCGTTGGAAAGGCATGCTCGAAGCCACAGCCCGGGATGCGCCGCTGCCCAATCTGCGCAAGGACCTGCACCTGGTGCTCGAACTCGCCGAGTCGCTGGGCATCCCCCTGCAGATCGCTGACCATGCATCGCAGGTGGCGGATTCCGGCACGGCCACAGGCCACGACGACCCGTTGATTTGAGTTACGCGCCCGGCGTGAGATCCCGCCTTAATCACCAAATCACCAGTCACCAGTCACCAGTCACCAGCACCATGACCAAACCCAAACAACCATCCCCCGTCGGCACCTGCGACACGCACATGCACATCTTCGAGCCGGGTTACACCCAGCTGCCCGGCACCAACCTGCCGGCGATTCCCGGCAACACCGCCGAGTACCGGAAAGTGCGCGCACGCCTCGGCATTACGCGCACAGTCATCGTGCAGCCTGCCGCCTACGGCAACGACAACTCCTGCACGCTCGAAGCGATGAAGACGCTGAGCGACGACACGCACCAGACGCGTGGCGTGGCAACCGTGTTCCCCAGTGACAGCGATGCAGAAATCGCGCGCCTCACCGCAGCCGGCATGCGCGGCATCCGTTATCACCTGATGCCGTATGGCGGCGTGAGCTGGGACACCTTGAAAGAAATGGCCGCACGTGTGGCGGGCCACGGCTGGCATGTGCAGTTGCAGATGAACGGGGAGGAACTGGCGGGGCGCGAAGACACGCTCAAATCATTGCCCTGCGATATTGTCATCGACCACATCGGTCGTTTTACGCAGCCGATTGTGGCGAATGATCCGGCATGGAAAGTGATGCGCAACCTGGTCGACAGCGGACACTGCTGGGTCAAACTCTCGGCGCCGTACCACGGCTCAAAAACCGGCGCACCGGATTACGCCGATGTTGCTGACACGGCCAAGGAACTGATCCGCGCCGCACCCGATCGCATGCTGTATGCCACCAACTGGCCGCATCCTTCACTCAAAAACAATCATCCGGACGATGCGGGGCTGCTGGACCTGCTCAATGAGTGGGCGGGCAGCGAGGCGGTGCGGCAGAAGATTCTGGTCAGCAATCCCGCCAGACTCTACGGATTTTAGTGGAGCAGACGGCAACAGCGGCAGCCGTATAAAATGGCTGATATGTTCTATCTTGATCTGTTTCGCTGCCTGCATGAACATCGCGTCCGCTACCTGTTGGTTGGCGGTCTGGCGATGAATCTGCACGGCGTACCGCGGATGACCATGGATGTGGACATCGTGCTGGCACTGGATAATCCCAATCTGGATGCTTTTATGGTGTGCGCGCGAAAGCTCGGACTCAAGCCGCAGGCACCAGTGCCGCTCGAATCGCTGAAAGATCCTGTAAAACGTAAAGAGTGGATTGAGACTAAACACATGATCGCGTTTGCGCTTAATGCGCCGCGGGCTTCAGGTGTGACAGTTGATGTGCTAATCAAGCACCCGCTCGATATGGATTCCGCGTTTGCCGCAGCCGTAACCCGCGAAGTCGATGGTGTGCAGGTGTTGCTTTGCGGAATTAATGACATGATTGCTTTAAAGCAGAACACTGGCCGTCAGCAGGACGCCGCTGATGTCGAGCATCTTCGCCGTATTCAAAGTGATCGACAGCGATGAGCAACATTTCAGGAGAACAGCAAGGCGGCTTCAGCTATTGGGTGAGTGACGAGCAGTTACGCGCGTTCCAGGCGCTGTCGATGATTGACCGTTTGCGTTGGGTAGAGGCTGCTCGGCAATTCACGCTGGCCGCGCAGACTCCAGAAACTCGCGAACGCATGGAGCGGCTACGGCGGGGCGAGACGATTGTTTAAGTGTCTGCCAAGAATATTTAAATATCAATAAAATCAAATAGTTAAATGCAATGTAGGGCGGGGGCACCCCGCCTTTCGCGGATTGGACGCGGGTACCGGCGGGGATGCCCCCGCCCTACAACTAAATGCAAATGCCTTAAAAGGAGTCGGCCATGAATAAACTGATACCTAGTAATGGCAGCACAAATCAGATCGATTTAACTGCGGCAGAGGAAGAACTGCTTGCGCGCATGCAGACCACAGCAGCGCGAAAAGCCGCGGCAGATGCGTTCAACGCCACGCCTGCTGAGATGGGGCGGGCTGCGGTGAATGCAGCACGTAAAGGTCACTGAATGTTTAACTTCTAGGTAGCCATCCCGACGAAAGCCGAATTCGGGAGGTAGGGCGGCCGAATCCCGCCTTTCGCGAATTGGGTACGCGGACCGGCGGGATGCTCCCGCCTTATAAAGACGGCGAGATTTTCGCCCCGCGTTCATCACCCATCACCAATTACCAGTCACCAGTTACCAATCACCCACTTCAGTGGCCCGCAGTACCAAAGTGCCCCTGCAGTTCATCATCAAACTTTCCATCGATCAGCACATACAACATCAACACCGGTTTATCCGTACGATTACTCCAGGCGTGGTTGGTGCCGCGCTGGATCACGACGTCGCCTTCCTTCAGCACGACATCCTGGTCATCGAGCAGCATGGTGACTTCACCCTTCAGCACCACGGCGTAGTCGACGGTCTGCGTGCGGTGCATGAAAGGATGCCGGCCTTTGGCTGAGCCGGCGGTGGTGGCGTTTTTATTGCCCATCGCTTCAAACACCGCCTTGGACTGCTCCGGGGTGATGTTACGGATGGCTTCGGTCTCGGGTGCGATCTCGCTGATGCGGAACACCGTGCCGCCGGGCAGTGGATGAATCTGCTTTGGGCCGCCGGTCGGATCCGGCTCGGTGGCGTGCAGGATGTGCGGCGTGGCGGCGGTTTTCCACATATCGACGGAGATATGTCCCGGGCGCAGCGGGTTGCTGCGCACCGCGGGGGCAAGGCCGTCCTCGATGACGATGGCTTTGCCGTTATTGTCGTGGCCGGTGACTACGCGGCGGATTTTTCCGTTCATCTACTTCACTCCCAGGTTAATCAAACTGATATTCGTAGGGCGGCAGTATCCCGCCATGACACCAGTCACCACATCACTCCGGCTCATACCCCGCCAACTTCACCATCTCCGCAAACCGCACCAATTCCCCCTCAATAAACGCCGCAAACTCCTTAGGCGTATTCGCCACCGGCGTCAGTTGCAGGCCCTCGATGCGTTCCACCACCTGCGGCACTTTCAGTGCGGCGGCGAATTCGCTGTGGAGCTTGGTGGTGATCTTCGGCGGCAGCTTCGCCGGACCGAACACGCCGTACCAGCTCATGTTGTCCATCGTAGCGCCGGGAAAGCCGGCTTCGGCGATGGTCGGGATATTGGGCATGAAGGGCGCGCGTTTGGGCCCCGTGTAGGCGATGGGGCGGATGCGTTTGGCCTCGATCTGCGGCATGCCCAAGGGTGTGGTGACGAACATCACCTGGATCTCGCCGCCGACCAGCGCCGCCACGGCCGGGCCCGCGCCCTTGTAGGGCACATGCACCATGCGCGTCCCGGCGCGCGCGTTAAAGAGCTCGCCCGCCAGGTGCAGCGTATTGCCGGGGCCGGCCGAACCAAATGAAAGTTTCGACGCGGGATTTTTACCCAGCGCCACCAGCTCCTGCACCGAATTCACCGGCACCTTGGGATGCACCACCAGGAAATAACCGCCACCCGACGCGACATTGGTGATCGGCGTGAAATCGCGGCGCACGTCGAAGGGGAGTTTTTTCTGGGTGGAGGGATTGGTTGCGAACGAGGCCGAAGTCAGCAGCAGCGTGTAACCGTCGGGCGTGCTCTTGGCCACGAGGTCGGCACCGATGATGCCGTTGGCGCCGGGGCGGTTGTCGACGATCAACTGCTGCCCGATCTGGGTGGAGACCTGCGCCGCCACCAGCCGCGCCACGGTATCCGGCGCGCCGGGGCCGAAGCCGACGATCAGGCGCACGGGGCGGGTGGGGTACTCGGCAGCCAGTACTGGTTGGACGAAACAGGCTGTGAGCAGGGCCGCAGCCAGACCGTGAAGTGCGCGTCGCATCGTGTATTCCTCCGGATCTTGTTATTAACGGACGCCATGGCGGCATCGCGGGAGCGCTGATTCTAGCAGCCGCAGCCAATCGGGCTTTTTGTAAAAAAATTCAAATAAATCAATTACTTATGAATATTTGGCGGAAAATCTATTTTTCTTATTTCCTGAAAAAAGAAAATATTCCAAAAAGTATCTTAAATTACTGTAAATTAATGTTTTTCTTATTTCCTGAAAAAAGAAAATGCCAAGAATAAGCAATCAACAGGCCCATTTGAAACCCCAGGACCTGTTTGTTCTGCTGGCCCTGCTCAGCCGTCAATCCGAGCCATTCGGTTACGCCGAACTGGCACGGCGGACGGGGATGGCGCTGTCAGCCGTGCATGCCTCACTCAAACGCGCAGCGTTGTCGCGGCTGATCTATTTCGACGGACGCCGCCCGGTCATCCTCAAACCCCAGTTGCGGGAGTTCGTATTGCACGGAGCCAAGTATGCCTTTCCGCCGATGCGCGGCAGCCTTGCGCGCGGCGTGCCGACCGCGCACGGCGCTGCACCGCTGAATGCGCGCATTGCGCCCTCGGATGATCCTGTGCCCGTGTGGCCGCACGCTGACGGCACGGTACGCGGATTGGCGATGGCGCCGTTGTTCCCTTCAGTGCCTGATGCCGCGCTGCGCGATGATGCATTGCATGTGGTGCTCGCATTGTTTGACGCCGTGCGCAGCGGTCAGGCGCGGGAACGCGAAATCGCACAGAATCTGCTGGAGCCTTACTTTCAATGAGATCGTCCGGGCCGAACGTCGCCAAACTTGAACAGGTCGCCGCCGCGCTCGGGCCGCTGTGCGAACGCCTGATTTTTGTCGGGGGGTGTGC
>JAYUYQ010000292.1:0-3660 GCA_043752435.1 Betaproteobacteria bacterium | reverse complement strand
GGCGTGGCCGAACTGAAGGCCGCGCAGACCAAGCTGGTGCGCTACCGGCAATCGCTGCTGAAAGCCGCCGTCCAAGGCACGCTCACCGCCGAATGGCGCCAGCACAAGACCGCCGAAGAAACCAGCGCGCAGTTGCTGCAGCGCATCCTCACCGAACGCCGCACCCGATGGGAAGCAAAACAACTCGTCAAGTTCGCAGAACAGGGTAAGGCGCCGCCCAACGACTGGCAGAAGAAGTACCCCGAGCCGATGCAACCCGATATAACTGACTTGCCGGAATTGCCTGAGGGATGGGTGTGGGCAAGTGTCGATCAGCTTTGCTTTGTGATCAGAGGCGCATCGCCAAGGCCTGCGGGAGACCCGAGATACTTTGGCGGAAGCATTCCTTGGATAACCGTCGGGTCGATTACGCGCGACGATGAAATCTATCTTCGGAGCACCGAACTATTCGTTACAGAGGCTGGCAAAGCTGCAAGCCGCTTTATCGACATCGGAACGCTGCTGCTTACAAATAGCGGCGCGACCTTGGGAGTTCCAAAAATTGCGAAAATTGGCGGTTGTATCAACGACGGATCGGTAGCACTGCTCGATATCGACGAAACGACCAAGCTATACCTGTATTGGTTCTTGAAAACACAAACCGAAAAGTTAAGAGCCCTCAATCAAGGTGCGGCACAGCCAAACTTGAACACGGATATTGTTCGACGAATTTCTGTTCCTATTTGCGCAAAACGCGAAATGGACGAAGTGTTGAAAGTGATTGAAGATACGATAAGCAACGCAAAGAGTCAGGAAAAGTCACTGGAACTTGCACTCAAACAATCCACCGCCCAACGCAAAAACATTCTCCGCGCCGCGTTCTCCGGCCAACTGGTGCCGCAGGACCCGAACGACGAACCCGCCAGCGCGCTGCTGGCGCGCATCCGCGCAAACCGCGAGACCAGCGGGCGCGCACCCGCAAGCAAGCGTGGCCGCAAAGCCAAGGGGGCGGCATGAGCGAGGGACAGGGCGAGCTGATCCTCTACCGCACCGAAGACGGCCGCGCCGAGGTCCAACTGCGCGCCGATGGCGGCACCGCCTGGTTGAGCCAGGCGGACATGGCGGCGCTGTTCGAGACCACCAAGCAGAACATCAGCCTGCACATCCGCAAGCTATTGGCCGAAGGCGAGCTGCCGGAGGATTCAGTTGTCAAGTTTTACTTGACAACTGCTGCCGATGGAAAACGTTACAAAACAATGCTTTATCGCCTGGATCTGATTCTGGCCGTGGGCTTCCGGGTGCGTTCCCCGCGCGGCACCCAGTTCCGGCGCTGGGCCGGCAGCACCCTGGCCGAATACCTGGTCAAGGGCTTCGTGCTGAACGATGCGCGCCTGAAGGACGCCGAGCGGGCCGATTACTTCGACGAACTGCTGCGCCGCATCCGCGACATCCGCAGTTCCGAGAAGCGCTTCTACCAGAAGCTGCGCGACCTGTTCAAAACCAGCAGCAGCGACTACGACGGCACCGCCAACACCGCCAAGACCTTTTTCGCCACCATCCAGAACAAGCTGGTGTATGCGGTGACCGGCCGCACCGCCGCCGAGCTGATCGTGGCGCGCGCCGATGCCGCCACCGACCACATGGGCCTGAGCACCTGGGCCGGCGACCGCCCACGCAAAGCCGATGCGGTGGTGTCCAAGAATTATCTCGACGCATCGGAACTCGATCAGCTGAACCGGCTGGTCACGATGTTCCTGGACTTCGCCGAAGACCGTGCCGCACGCCGGATCGAAACGCGCATGGACGACTGGATCGCCCAGACCGACCGCTTCCTGACCTTCAACGAACGCGATGTGCTGGCCGGTGCGGGACGCATCTCGCACGAGCAGATGGAAACCATCATCGGCGAACGCTACGCCGCGTTCGATGCCCGTCGCCATGCCGACGAAGCCTTGGCCGCCGACCGTGAAGCGGACGACGACCTGAAACAACTGCAGTCCGAGGCCAAACGCCTCGCCGCCGACAAGCACACGGACAAACCCTGAGCCATGAACAGCAGCACCCTCGTCCAGAAAATCTGGAACTTTTGCCACACCCTGCGCGATGACGGCGTGGGCTATGGCGACTATCTCGAACAACTGACCTATCTGCTGTTCCTGAAGATGGCTCATGAGTACGCGCAGCCGCCGTACCAGCGCGACACCCACATTCCCGACGGCTACGGTTGGACGCATCTGAAGTCGAAGGTGGGCGAGCCGCTGGAACGGCACTACGTGAAGACGCTGAACAAGCTGGGCAAGGAAGACGGCATGCTCGGCGCCATCTTCTTCAAGGCGCAGAACAAAATCCAAGACCCGGCCAAGCTGTCGCGGCTGATGCAGATGATCGACGCCGAGAACTGGGTGGGCATGGACGCCGACACCAAGGGCGATCTGTACGAAGGCCTGCTGCAGAAGAACGCGGAAGACACCAAGAGCGGCGCCGGCCAGTACTTCACGCCGCGTGCGCTGATCCAGGCGATGGTGGCGTGCATGCGCCCGCAGCCGATGAAAACCATCGCCGACCCGGCCTGCGGCACCGGCGGATTTTTCCTGGTCGCCAACGAGTGGCTGAGCGGCACCGGCGACTGGCTGAAGCACAACGCCGATTGGCTAGATTACGAAGCGCCGAAACTCAATGCGAAGCAGAAGGCGTTTCTGCGCGACCAGACCTTCCACGGCAACGAGATCGTCGCCGGTACCCGCCGGCTGTGCCTGATGAATCTGTTCCTGCACAACATCGGCGAACTGGTGGGGGAGCCGTCGGTGGAGCGATCGGACGCGCTGATTTCGGAACCGCAGCGGAAAGTGCATTACGTGCTGGCGAATCCGCCGTTCGGCAAGAAAAGCAGCATGACCATCACCAACGAGGAAGGCGAGGAAGACCGCGACGCGCTGACCTACGAGCGTCAGGACTTCTGGGAAACCACATCGAACAAGCAGCTGAATTTCCTGCAGCACATCGTCAGCATGCTGAAAGTGGACGGCAAGGCTGCGGTAGTGCTGCCGGACAATGTGCTGTTCGAAGGCGGCGCGGGCGAGAAGATCCGCCGCAAGCTGCTGGAGACCTGCGACGTGCACACCGTGCTGCGCCTGCCGACCGGGATCTTCTACGCCCAAGGCGTGAAAGCGAACGTGGTGTTTTTCGACGCCAAGCGAAAGGACGGCCGCACCCAGACCGAGGGCGTGTGGTTCTACGACCTGCGCACCAATCAGCATTTCACCCTGAAGACGCGGCCGCTGAAGCTGGACGACCTGCGCGACTTCATCGCTTGTTACAACCCCGACAACCGCCACGCGCGCAAAGAAACCGAACGCTTCAAATACTTCCGCTACGACGCGCTGATCGCGCGCGACAAGGCCAGTCTGGATCTGTTCTGGCTGAAGGACGACAGCCTGGACAATCTCGACGACCTGCCGCCGCCGGACGTGCTGCAGCAGGAGATCATCGACCATCTGGAAGCAGCACTGGCTGCGTTCCGGGACGTGGCGGCCGGCTTGCCGTCGTCAGTCTCCAATCAATGAAAGCGCGTGATGCGAACTCGCGCCTTCAGTACAGCGCACTTCAGTGCGCTGGCCTTTTACGCAAGGAGCTGCCGGGCCCAAAACTGACCCGGCGCTCTTTTATGCGAGTCTGGTTGTA